>JAIXVK010000263.1 GCA_027483085.1 Comamonadaceae bacterium
CGGGCTCCAGACAATATCAAGCGTCTTCATCGCCAAATTCACCACATGGACGTTGCCATGCCAATCCAGCAAAACAGAGGGCTGGCTGGCAGATCGGCAAATTTGGGACAGGGTTTCCAAAGAGGCCTCTGCCGTGAGCGCAACGTCAAACATCGGCGCGATCAACTGCGCCAGCTCGGCAGCACATGCAAGGTGCCGCTCGCGCAAAAAGCCTGGCTTTGCATGGTGGAAGGAGAGCAAACCGATCACCGCATTGCGGCTCAACAATGGCACCACCAGCGCGGACCCGATGGAGGCATCGCCCATAGAGGTCCAGCGAGCGTCCAGGCTGGTGTTAGATGCAAGCCCGCCCTGGCGGTGCTGCAAAGCCCAGCCGGCGAGCCCTTCGGAGATGACGGTGCGGACCTTGTGGTCGGAGACCTGCGTAAAGGTTTCTTTGGTCGCGAGCACTTTGTGCACCACGCGCTCATGAGACAGGAGCAAGAGTGAGCCGTTGTCCGCGCCAAGGTACTCGACCATGAGGGGCATGGCCTTGGTCGCCATGGTGGCGGTGTCGTGGTGCTTGGCCACCAGCTCCAACAAATCGATGAGTGCGGCATTCATGATCGTACTTTTTCCACAAAAAATTTCGCTACTTGCGTTCCATCACTATCAGGCTACCGTTTTCACCCGCCTGCAATCGTTGCAGATGGTAGCCCACCAGGGCATCGTCCGGATAGCGCTCATACAGCGCCTGAAAGGCCGCCAAAGCGCCCTGTTCGGAGGCGTCCATCAGCTTATAGGCAGCAAGATACGCTGTGACCCGCTCGCTACCGATCTCTTCGGGGGACAGGGGTTCGAATACGGGGGTGGGAATATGTTTGCCTTTGAGCACCCAGCTCCCGGCGGGACGCCCCAGAAAATGGGGGCACTGCTCAGCCGTCGATGCGCTCACCGCGATCCGGGTGCCCAGGTGGTTGTTTAGCGTTTCGAGCCGCGCGGCGGTGTTGATGGCATCACCCAGCGCCCGGTAGTCCAGCATCACTTGACCGCCAAAGTTACCAACCAACACATCACCAGTATTCACCCCGATACGGGTTTTACCGAACGGTATACCGCGGGCCTGTTGCTGAGCGCTGAAATGGTGAGCGAACTGGTCCATCGCCAATGCGCATGCCACGGCTCTTGCGGCATGGTCGGGCTGGGCGACCGGCGCCGAAAACATGACCGCCACAGCGTCACCCACGATGCGGTCCAAGGTGCCTTCATGGGCGAAGGCAATCGCGATCATGCCGTCCAGGTATTCATTGAGCAGTGCCGACAACAGACACGGCTCGTACTTCTCCATCATCGCAGTGAAGCCGGCGAGATCGGTCATAACGAAAGAGCATTCGCGGTACTCGCCCCCCAGGGCCAAGCTCTCAGGGTGCTCCTGCAAGTACTTGACCCGGTTGGGCGACACATAGCGGGAGAACGCGTTTTTGATCCACCGCTGCTCGTGCTCGGTGCGCAAATAGCGCGGCACTGCCAGCGACAAAAAGATGGCCAGCAAGCCCACGCAGGGGAACAAGGGGTCAAACAGCAATTGCTGCGACCGGAAAAGATAGCCCGACAGCAACAGCAGCCCCGCAGTTCCCGCACCCAAGAAAGCCACTGCCCACACCGGCCGAATCCTGCCGAGCATCACGGCCAACAACAAACCTGACAGGCCCCACACGGTGGTGACCAATGCGTTCTCCCAAGAGGGGCGTAACAGGTATTCGCCGGTCAGCAGCTGCTCCATCAGCTGCAAATGCCCCTCCAGCCCCGGCACCGCTTCGCCCAAAGGCGTGCGCACCATGTCACCCAGCCCCGCCGACGTAGCGCCGATGAGGACGATATGCCCCTTGATGCGACGGGGATCAACCTGCCCCGTCAGCAAGTCGATGGCGGATAGGTAGCGCTCGGTGTTTTGCGGGCGCGCATGGAGCCAAACCCGGCTATCGGGTGCGGTTGGCAGAAACGCCGTGCTGCCCAAGCCCACGCCTGAAATGCCCGCGTCGCGCAACCAGCCTGCCTCGGTTGCGGGCCTGACCTGCACAGACAGCGCCTCTTCGCCCATGTAAACCCGCAACGCATCCAGTGCAAGGCTGGGGTACACGCGTCCACCCAAAAGGTGAACCAAGGGTACCGAGCGCAATATCCCGTCGTAATCTGGAACGACCGTCACCACACCTGCGCCGGCCGCATTGGCCGACAGTGGAGGCAGAAAACCTGTGCCACCCGCCCAGTCCTTGAGCCAATCGCGGGCATCTCCACCTTGGCTGACAAACCGGGTTGGGCGTTCCGGCAGTGGGCCAGGCGCACTTTGATTGTGTGCAAGCACACCTGTGACCACACGGCTGCGAGCCATGCTATCTGCCAGGATCTGGTCATGCGATGGGAACTTGGCCAACATCGCATCCAGCGCAGCGTTGTCGGGCCAGAACTGTTTGACTTGCTCAGGGGAGGTACGGTCCGGTTCGGCCAGGATGAGGTCCATCACCACCACCCGGGCACCTAATGCGGTCAATTGGTCCACGACTTGTGCCATGACGGTGCGTGGCCAAGGCCACTGCCCTACCGCCGCCAGGCTGGGGTCGTCAATGGCGACCACACGCACCGGAATGTCGTCCACATACGGGGCCGGATGAAGCTTTTGCAGCTGATCAAACGCCAGGTCGCGAATGCGCATGCGAAACAGCGGATCCTCAAACTGCACGATCAGCAAGGCGCAGAGCACCCCCAACGGGAGCAACAGACGCAGCAGGGGGGTCAGCAGCTTGCGCATGGCCTCAGTCTTTCGGACCTCCGCCTTGCAGCTCCAGGCGGAACGCTTCGCTATAGGGCCCGATCACGCCCGCTCGGGTCACACTAGCAACGCGCCAGAAATAGGGCCCTGGTGGCAGC
>JAIXVK010000171.1 GCA_027483085.1 Comamonadaceae bacterium
AGATCACCCAACTTGTGGCTGTATTGCAAGTGACGGCCTTTGTTGGCAGAGCCCGGCTCAGTCATGAAGCCGTTTTCGCCGTGACCGACGCCCAACACTTCCATCACGTTGTCTTCAATGTAGCTGTCGAACTGACCTGCAGAGAAGCGACCATACTTCTTGCTGGCAATGCCTACGCGGGTGTCGTCAGACACAAAGTTGGAATTGTCGACAACGGGGTCGTAGTCCACTTCGATTTCACCGAAGATGGAGATGTCTTCATTGATGTTCTTGGTCGCCTTGATTTCGACTTGGTTCAGGCCCTTGCCCATCACTTCATTGATGTCACGGCCAGCCGCGTTGCGCTTGCTGACGTGGTAGGTGCCAACGTCCACGTTGACTTCAAACTTCACGTCTTTGTCAGTAGCCAGTTCGCCCGCCTGAACGCCCATTGCAAGGGTTGCAACTGCGATTGCAACGACAGATTTATTCAACATTTCAAACTCCAGATTGATGCACTTTTTACGCTGCATCCGAACTGATGCAACAGGTGCCGGAGTCTGAAGAGTCAATGCGACAAATTCGTGCAACGCCTATGAAGATTTGATGAAACGGTACACCACCACTGCGTCAAGCAGTCGTGCTGTCGGCAAGGTCACAAAAAGCGGTCGAGAATTTTTTTACCCTGGGCATCCATGGCAAACTGGTCCCGCACCAGGTATTGAATGCCATGTGCATCAGCGATCAGCAGGGCGTTACCTTTGCCAATCCGGCGGATGTCCTCATCACCCCGCAGCACAAAGTCTGTGGGGCCGCGGTTGGTTTCTACCGACCAAGTGCAGGGCGTCGAGTAGCTGGTCACTGACACGATCCGCTCAATCACCGGCATGAATTCACGGGTAGCCAATTCCGCGCGAATCAGATCTTGTGCGGGTTGCGGGACATCGGCAAGCAAGTCCACCCAGCCTACCTCTTTGCCGTCTTGGCTCACGATCGAGATACCGTCCTCGGGCGACTGGATCGGAAAGGCGCGCACGGGCACCACTCCTTCAAAGCGCTCCCCTGCTTCATTGGTGAGCACCAGCTTGCCAAAAGGGGTGCGCTCCAGCGCAAAGCGGCTGGCGGTCACGGTGTAGAGCGCGCTCATGCGGCCTCCTCAATCAGGTTGTTGCGGGCTTGGGCTTGGTACAAGTTGAAGTACGCGCCCTCAGTCGCCATCAGCGCGTCGTGGGTGCCCTCCTCTATCACCTTGCCGCGATCCAGCACGACCAAGCGGTCCGCACGGTGCAGGGTCGACAAGCGGTGCGCAATGGCAATCGTAGTGCGGCCTTGCACCAGGTTCTCCAGCGCCTTTTGAATCTCTTTCTCGGTCTCTGAGTCCACTGACGAGGTGGCCTCATCGAGGATCAGTATCCGGGGGTCAATCAGCAACGCACGCGCAATCGAGATACGTTGACGCTCGCCACCGGACAGGCCTTGGCCGCGCTCCCCCACCATGGAGTCATACCCTTGGGGCAAACGCAAAATGAACTCATGGGCATGGGCCGCCCGGGCTGCTGCGATGATTTGCGCACGAGTCGCATCAGGCTTGCCGTATGCGATGTTGTCGGCAATCGTGCCGAAGAACAAAAACGGCTCTTGCAACACGAGGCCAATGTTCTGGCGGTAGTCCGAAATGGCATACGAGCGGATGTCCACACCGTCCACCAGAATCGCGCCCTCTGATACGTCGTAGAAACGGCAAATCAGATTGACCAGCGTACTCTTACCGGAACCGCTGTGGCCTACGAGACCCACCATTTCTCCGGGTGCGATTTTCAGGTTGATGCCGCGGTTGACCTCGCGATTGCCGTAGCGGAAGCCTACATCGCGCACCTCAATGCTGCCCTGGACCTTACCCATCGGCACAGGGTTCACCGGCTCTGGCACGCTGGATACGTGGTCCAGAATGTCAAAGATTCGTTTGGCTGCAGAAGCTGACTTTTGGGTCACCGACACGATGCGACTCATGGAATCCAAGCGTCCGTAAAAGCGGCTGATGTAGGCAATGAATGCGGTCAAAACGCCCACGGTGATCTCACCCTTTGACACTTGCCAGATACCAAACGCCCACACCACCAGCAGGCCCAGCTCGGTCAAAAACGATACGCTGGGCGAAAACAGCGACCAGATTTTGTTGATGCGATCATTGACCACCAAGTTGTGCTTGTTGGCCTCGCGGAAGCGGCTGGCTTCGCGGGTCTCTTGGGCAAACGCCTTCACCACCCGGATACCGGGGATGGTGTCGGCCAGCACATTGGTGACCTCACCCCACACACGGTCGATTTTCTCGAACCCGGTGCGCAGGCGATCCCGCACAAAGTGGATCATCCAGGCAATGAAGGGAAGCGGCACCAAGGTCACTACCGCCAACCAAGGGTTGATGGAGAAGAGGATGATGGCCGTCATCGTCAGCATGATCACATCGGTGGCGAAGTCCAGCAGGTGCAGCGACAAAAACACGCAGATCCGGTCGCTTTCGCTGCCAATGCGCGACATCAAATCCCCGGTCCGCTTGCCACCGAAGTATTCGAGCGACAAGCGCAAAAGGTGTTCGTAGGTCGTCGTGCGCAAGTCGGCGCCGATACGCTCCGAGACAAGCGCGAGGATGTACGTCTTGGCCCAACTCAGCACCCACGCCAGCAGTGCCGACCCGAGCAAGCCGCCCATGTACATGCCCACCAACATCGGATCAATTTTTTGGCCGTTCTGGAACGGGATCAATACGTTGTCCATCAGGGGCATCGTCAGATACGGCGGGACCAAATTGGCCGCAGTGCCCAACAGCGTCAGGAAAAAGCCGAGGAGGAGCTGCCCACGGTAGGGCCGCGCAAACCGCCACAG
>JAIXVK010000481.1 GCA_027483085.1 Comamonadaceae bacterium
ATGCCGGTCTGCTTGGAGCGAACCACCCGCTTGCCGGACTTGATGTACGGATCCAGCACGGACATGGCGCCGTCGTAGAAGAAGAAGGCGTTGTTGTCATCAGAGGAGCCACCGAACAATTCGATGTTGAAAGGGCCCTTGCCTTCTTTCAGACCCAGCGCTTTTTCCAGGGACTGGGCTTGCAATACGCCCACTTGGAAGTTGTCGAAGGTGGCGTAGTAATCGACGTTCTTGGAGCCGACGATCAGGCGGTCATACGAGATGACCTTGATGCCCTTGTCAGCGGCTTTTTGCAGCACGTTGGTCAGGGTGGTGCCGTCAATCGCGGCAATCACCAATACCTTGGCGCCCTTGGTGATCATGTTTTCGATCTGGGCCAACTGGTTGGGGATGTCGTCTTCGGCGTATTGCAAATCGGCCTTGTAGCCCTTGGCTGCCAAAGCAGCGACCATGCTGTTGCCGTCGGCGATCCAGCGGGTAGAGCTCTTGGTGGGCATTGCGACGCCGACCAGGCCCTTGTCTTGTGCATTGGCCACGGTGGTGCCGAATGCCAGACCCATGGCAAGGCTTGCTGCAAGCGCCTTGAGGGTGGTTCTACGTGCTGTCATGAAATGTCTCCTGTGTTTGATTGCTTCTGTCAGATACGTCTTCGCCATTTCGGCTCAGGCGGCAAATCTTACTTACCACATTGATTTATTTCCAATATAGTTTGAGGCTTATTCGATATGCAAATGCAGATTGGTGCTAACCCTAAATGACGAATTACACCCATTGGTTCTTACGTGCAAGGCTCAAAACCAGGCAACTTTTGCTATTGGTCGCATTGGCGGAGGAGGGCAACATCCACCGGGCGGCGCAAGTACTGAACATGACGCAACCCGCTGCGTCTAAATTGCTGAAAGATCTGGAGGACGTGCTCGGGGTGTCGCTGTTTGAGCGATTGCCGCGCGGCATGCGCCCGACCTGGTACGGCGACACCATGATTCGCCACGCGCGTGCTGCCCTTGCGAGCCTGAATCAAGCCCACGAGGAATTGCAGGCCGCCAAAAACGGACAGTTCGGGCAAGTGAACATCGGCTCCATCACGGCACCCGGATTGGCGCTTTTGCCACCCACAGTGGCAGCGGTCAAGCAAGCGCACCCGAACCTGCAGATCACCATCCAGATCGAACCCAGCAATGTGCTGATCGAGAAACTGAACCGCGGCACCCTGGATATCGTGGTCGGCCGCTTGTCACCCGAGCACGACAAGGCGGCTTTGCGGTACGAAATGGTGGCCGAAGAGCCCATTTGTGCAGTGGCCCGCCCCGGGCACCCTTTGCTGACCGCCATCAAACCAAGCCTGGATGATGTCTTCAAGTTTGGCTGGATCTTGCCCCCGGCGGGCAGCATGTTGCGGCACCGGTTTGACCTGATGATTCAGGAGCTCGGGTTGGAGCAGCCATCCAATAGCGTAGAGACCAGCGCGCTGCTGTTCATCAGCAAAATGATGCAGCAGAGCGACATGGTGAGCGTGATGGCGGTAGACGTCGCGCGGTATTACGCCAACCACGGACTGATGTCGATTTTGCCGGTGGCCATGCCTTGCGAGATGGAGCCCTTCGGGTTCATCACCCGACGGGACCGGCTTTTGTCGCCCGCAGGCGAGGTGGTTTTGCGCGCGCTGAAAGCCTCTGCCATGACGGTCTACGGCAAAGCTTTCAGCGTGGAACCCAGCGCAGCGGTCTGAGCCCTGCGGGGCTTAGTTCCAGCCTGCGTCGACTTTGAATTCCTGGGCGGTGCACATGGCGCCGTCGTCAGACGCGAGGAACAGGACCATGCGCGCAACATCGGAAGGTTGGAGTTTGTCCGGCAAACACTGGTTGCGCTGGATATCGGCTTCGCCTTCGGCGTTGAGCCACATGCTGATCTGGCGCTCGGTCATCACCCAGCCGGGCGACACGGTGTTGATGCGGATGCGATCAGCGCCGAGGCTATCTGCCAAACCCCGGGTCAAGCCGTTCACGGACGATTTGGCAATCGCGTAGCAGGGGTAGCCGCTCCCTTTGGTTTGCCAGCCTGTAGAGCCGAGATTGATGATGG
The DNA here is from genome assembly GCA_027483085.1 of Comamonadaceae bacterium. Lineage (GTDB taxonomy): Bacteria > Pseudomonadota > Gammaproteobacteria > Burkholderiales > Burkholderiaceae_C > Allorhodoferax. Next base: position 2,083 of record JAIXVK010000481.1, read on the forward strand.
AGCCGCCGCCGAGCCGTTTCATGCCGGGCACCAGAGACTGAATCGCAAAAAACGCCGGACGCTGGTTGACTGACATGCGCTCATCCCAATATTCGGGGGTGACCGATTCGAGCGTATGGCGATCATCGCGCGCCACGTTATTCACCAATACCGAAAAGTCACCCAGTTCGCGGGCGGCATCGTTGGTTGCGGCCTGTAGCGCTGCTACATCGCGCACATCACAAGTGCGCCACCAGATTTTTGCCTTGCTGCTGCTTGCCAGCTGCGCTGCCAGTGCGCGGCTTTCGGCCTCCGCCACATCTACAAAAGCCACATGGGCACCTTGTTCCACAAAGGCGGTGACGATGGCCGCGCCGATACCGGTGCCGCCACCGGTAATGAAAACGTTTTTACCTTCCAGACTGAGATAACGGGCGAGTTTTGTGCGGTCTGACATCATTTTTTCTCAAATTTGATTGCAATATATATATATGAACTGTCTCTAAATTCATTTTCTATTATCACTGTGCATTGTTACCATGCCTGCTGTCAAGAACCGGAGGCCCCGCCTCCACCCATAAAGAGGCAACCCCATGGATTCCGAAAAACCCCCATTTCGCCGCAGCCAAGCATGGTTCGGTCGCCAGGACCGCGATGGTTTTGTGCACCGCAGTTGGATCAAGAACCAAGGCTATCCCCACGACTTGCTGGATGGCCGCCCGATCATCGGCATTTGCAACACCTGGAGCGAGTTAACCCCTTGCAACGGCCACTTCCGTGAGTTGGCTGAATTCGTCAAGCGTGGGGTGTACGAAGCAGGCGGTTTCCCGCTCGAGTTTCCGGTGATGTCGCTGGGTGAGACCCAGCTGCGCCCCACGGCCATGTTGTTCCGCAATCTGGCATCGATGGATGTTGAAGAAAGTATCCGTGGCAATCCGATTGACGGCGTGGTACTGCTCATGGGTTGTGACAAGACAACGCCCTCTTTGATGATGGGTGCAGCCAGCTGTGACCTGCCGACCATCGGTTTGTCGGGCGGCCCCATGCTCAACGGCAAGTTCCGTGGGAAAGATGTGGGCTCCGGCACGGGTGTCTGGCAAATGTCGGAAATGGTGCGCGCCGGTGAGATGACGATGGCGGAGTTTTCGTCTTGCGAGAGCGATATGCATCGCTCGAGCGGCACCTGCATGACGATGGGAACTGCGTCCACCATGGCCAGCATGGTTGAAGCGCTGGGCATGGCACTGCCTGAAAATGCAGCCATTCCTGCCGCGGATACACGCCGCAAACGCCTGGCCCAATTGACAGGCCGCCGCATCGTGGAAATGGTCAAGCAAGACATCAAGATGTCGCAGATCATGACGCGACAGGCGGTTGAGAATGCCATCCGCACCAATGCGG
>JAIXVK010000088.1 GCA_027483085.1 Comamonadaceae bacterium
GGCAACCTGCCAGCGGACCGGTTTGCGTGGTCGGGGCCGGCGGTGCGGCGCGCGCCGTCGTGGTGGGCCTGCTGGATGCAGGCGTCCCGGAAATCCGGCTCACCAACCGCAGCGATGGCAAAGCCACCGAGATGGCCGGTGAATTCGGTGACAAAGTCAAGGCAGTCGCCTGGTCAGAAAGGCACGCCTGCCTGGAGGGCTGTGCGCTACTGATCAACACCACCAACCAGGGCATGCACGGCCAACCGGCACTTGACCTGCGACTGGACGCGCTCCCGGCCACAGCGCTGGTGTCGGACATTGTGTATGTCCCAATGGAAACGCCCTTGCTGACCGCCGCGGCGGCGCGGGGGAACCCCACCGTCAATGGGCTCGGCATGCTGCTGCATCAGGCCCGCCCGGCGTTTGAGGCATGGTTTGGAACCATGCCGTCCATCAGTCCGGAGCTGCTGCAAAAGATCAAAGCGACCTTCTGAAGGTTGCAGGCGTCCGAACGGGGGCGGCTTTTAGCCGCCTGCCTTGGCGCTACGTTCGCCCACGAAACGGAACGCAAACAGCAAGGCCTCTTCAAGAGACAGGTCAATTGCCTGGCGCTCTTGTTCCGTCAAATAAAACATCAAATCCACGTCGTGGCGGACATAGCGCGCCGGCAGGCGGTTCAGCGCGACACATGCCACATCGCCCAACATATCGTTGTTGAAAGCCGGAAACTCGGCAGCCCGGCGGACGACCTCCTCAAAAACGAGGCGCTCGTAGTAGTTGTGGACCAGCTCAAAGTTGAAAGCCATGTGAAAAAACCTCCGGATCATGAATCACCGCACCTTAGCATCGTGGGCACGCAGTGGCAAGCCGGACACATAGGTATGCGTTTGTAAGTCTGGCGCCCTGTTTACCTGTGCCAACAGCTATGAAACTTGTAGCAAGCAGAAAACTGCGCTATAGTTTCCGCTCGTTTTAGGAATCCGGCCGCATGGCCGGCCCACCATCAAGATACATAAAAAGGGCAAGGTAATGAGTGCAAAAGAAACGGTCGCAGTGGGCCAATTGTTGGAACTCTTGGAATCCCGTTATGCGATACGCGTTTTGTGGGCCCTTCGCGACGGCCACGCACAAACCTTCCGCTTGCTGCAAGACAGCGTCGGTGGAATTACCCCCAACACCCTGAATACCCGGATCAAAGAATTGCGCGAAGCCGGCCTCCTGACCCACGGCACCGACGGCTATGTGGTGACATCCGCAGGTGCAGATTTGCTCAAACGCCTGGGCGACTTGCAGGCGTTTGCCGTGAAGTGGTCTACCGCTCAGGCAAAAAAGGCGAAGTAAATCGCTGCCGGCCGTTTATCGGCTTGAACCCTGCAGACAGGCCTTGGCCTGTCTTTTTTTTGGGTGGGGCATAATTTATGGTTTTTCCGGCCGCCAACACCCAGTGCGTTTGCGCGACCTGCTCCTGTTTTTATAGCAAAAGGATTTGAATATGCCTACTACCGCCAGCGGACTCCAGTTTGAAGACACGATTGAAGGCACCGGCGACGAAGCCAAAAAAGGCCAAAGCGTCACCGTGCATTACACAGGCTGGCTCTACAACGATGGCGTGCAAGGCGCCAAGTTCGACTCCAGCAAAGACCGCAACGATCCGTTTGTGTTCCATCTGGGTGCCGGCATGGTGATCCGCGGTTGGGATGAAGGCGTGGCCGGCATGAAGGTCGGCGGTGCCCGCACCCTGATCATCCCTGCAGCGCTGGGCTACGGCTCCCGCGGTGCGGGTGGCGTGATCCCCCCCAATGCGACCCTGAAGTTCGACGTGGAATTGCTGGGTGTGCGCGGCTAATTCCGCAGCCTCTGCGTGATACACCTTCCGGATGACCGCACGGCATCCGGAAACTCCCTCTTGAAACAAGGTTATGCGTCGCCATGTAAGGCGCAATCGCATTCAACCGGATAGAACAGCATGTCTGATACCCCAAGCCCATCCAGCCCCAACCCGGCCGCTGACGCGGCACAAAGCCCCGAAGAAATTCTCGCAGCGGCAGCTGCGAACGAGGGCGACGCCTTGGCCCAAGCCCAAGCAGAGCTTGCCACGCTGAAAGCCAAAAGCAGTGAATTGGCTGACCAGTTCTTGCGCGCCAAAGCCGAAGCCGAAAACGCCCGCCGCCGCGCGGAGGACGACGTCTCCAAAGCGCGCAAGTTCGCCGTAGAAAGCTTTGCCGAGAGCATGTTGCCCGTGGCAGACAGCCTGGAAGCCGGTCTGGTGATCAAAGACGCCACCCCCGAGCAGATCCGCGAAGGCGCCCAAGCCACCCTGCGCCAATTGACAGCCGCACTGGAGCGCAACAAAGTAATCGCCATCGCACCGGCTGCCGGCACCAAATTCGATCCGCACCATCACCAAGCCATCAGCGTGGTGCCTTCCGAGCAGGAAGCCAACACCGTGGTCAATGTGCTGCAAAAGGGCTACTCCATTGCGGATCGCGTGCTGCGCCCGGCCTTGGTCACCGTGTCTGCCCCCAAGTAAGTGCGACAGCGCACAACCAGCCGACCGGATTAATCGTATTTTTTGAGCGGTTGGGCACTTGAAACGTTTTGAGTAGCCCACACCTTATCCACATCTGAATTTTTAGAGTTTTAGGAGTACACCATGGGAAGAATCATCGGCATTGACTTGGGAACCACCAACAGCTGCGTCGCTGTGATGGAAGGCAACACGCCCAAAGTGATCGAAAACGCGGAAGGCGCGCGCACCACCCCATCCATCATTGCGTACCAGGAAGACGGCGAAGTGTTGGTGGGCGCATCCGCCAAGCGCCAATCGGTAACCAACCCCAAGAACACGCTGTACGCGGTGAAGCGCCTGATCGGCCGCAAGTTCACTGAAAAAGAAGTCCAGAAAGACATCGACCTGATGCCCTACACCATCGCTGCTGCCGACAACGGCGACGCTTGGGTAGAAGTGCGTGGTAACCGCATGGCTCCCCAGCAGGTAAGCGCCGACATTCTGCGCAAGATGAAGAAGACCGCCGAAGACTACCTCGGCGAAGAAGTGACCGAGGCCGTGATCACCGTGCCCGCCTACTTCAACGATGCTCAGCGCCAAGCCACCAAAGACGCTGGCCGTATTGCCGGTTTGGACGTCAAGCGCATCATCAACGAACCTACCGCGGCTGCCTTGGCATTCGGTATGGACAAGAACGAAAAGGGCGACCGCAAGATCGCCGTGTACGACTTGGGTGGCGGCACCTTTGACGTGTCCATCATCGAAATCGCTGACGTCGATGGCGAAAAACAGTTCGAAGTGTTGTCCACCAACGGCGACACTTTCCTGGGCGGTGAAGACTTCGACCAACGCGTGATCGATTTCATCATCACCGAGTTCAAGAAAGAACAAGGCGTTGACCTGTCCAAGGACGTGCTGGCCCTGCAACGCTTGAAGGAAGCCGCTGAAAAGGCCAAGATCGAACTTTCCAGCAGCTCGCAAACCGACATCAACCTGCCTTACATCACCGCAGATGCGTCCGGTCCCAAGCACTTGAACATCAAGCTGACCCGCGCCAAGTTGGAGTCGCTGGTGGATGAGTTGATTGAGCGCACCATTGCCCCTATCCGTACCGCTCTGAAAGATGCCGGCGTGTCGGCCTCCGACATCCACGACGTGATTCTGGTTGGCGGTATGACCCGCATGCCCAAGGTGCAAGAGAAGGTCAAGGAATTGTTCGGCAAAGAGCCACGCAAGGACGTGAACCCTGACGAAGCTGTGGCCGTGGGCGCCGCGATCCAAGGTCAAGTTTTGTCGGGCGACCGCAAGGACGTGTTGTTGTTGGACGTGACTCCCCTGTCCCTGGGTATTGAAACCCTCGGTGGCGTCATGACCAAGATGATCACCAAGAACACCACGATTCCCACCAAGTTCGCGCAGACCTTCTCGACCGCAGAAGACAACCAGCCTGCCGTGACCATCAAGGTGTTCCAGGGTGAACGCGAAATCGCAGCCGTGAACAAGATGCTGGGCGAATTCAACCTCGAAGGCATCCCACCCGCAGCACGCGGCACACCTCAGATCGAAGTGTCTTTTGACATTGACGCCAACGGCATCTTGCACGTGGGCGCCAAAGACAAGGGCACCGGCAAGGAAAACAAGATCACCATCAAGGCCAACTCCGGCTTGTCGGAAGACGAAATCCAGCAAATGGTGAAAGACGCCGAGCTGAACGCCGCTGACGACAAGAAGAAGCTGGAATTGGTGCAGGCCCGTAACGAAGCCGAAGCCAACGCCCACAGCGTCAAGAAGAGCCTGACCGAGTACGGCGATAAGCTGGACGCTGGCGAGAAGGAAAAGATCGAAGCAGCCATCAAGGACGTGGAAGACAGCCTGAAGTCTGACGACAAAGACGCGATCAAGGCCAAGAGCGAAGCCCTGATGGCAGCCAGCCAGAAGCTGGGCGAAAAGATGTACGCAGACATGCAAGCCAAGCAAGCCGCTGAAGGCGGTGAGCAGCCTGCTGGTGCAGAGCAAAGCGCACAGGGCTCCAAGCCAGCGGACGATGACAACATCGTGGACGCTGAAGTCAAAGAAGTCAAAAAAGGCTAAGCTGGCACACTAGCGCAGCACAAAGATGCCGCGTTGAACGCCACTTGGGGTTCAACGCGGCTTTTCTGTTGTTTACAGGCAAAAGAGACACATGGCCAAACGCGACTATTACGAAGTTCTGGGCGTCAGCAAGACCGCTACGGAAGAAGAGATCAAAAAGGCCTATCGCAAATTGGCGATGAAGCACCACCCTGACCGCAATCAGGGTGATGCCGCCAAAGCGGCGGAAGAAAAGTTCAAAGAAGGCAAAGAAGCCTACGAGATGCTTTCCGATGCCCAAAAGCGTGCGGCCTATGACCAGTACGGTCACGCCGGCGTGGACCCCAACCGGGGTGGCGGCGGTGGCGAGGGCTATGGCGGCTTTGCCGAAGCTTTCGGCGATATCTTTGGCGACATGTTCGGCCAACAGCGCAGCGGTGCACGCGGCGGACGTCAGGTCTACCGTGGCAGCGATTTGAGCTACGCGATGGAAGTCACCCTGGAAGAAGCGGCACGCGGCAAAGACGCGCAGATCCGCATCCCCAGCTGGGACAACTGCGACACCTGCAAAGGCAGCGGCGCCAAACCCGGCAC
>JAIXVK010000182.1 GCA_027483085.1 Comamonadaceae bacterium
CTCGTCCTCGCGTGCGGTTTGCAAGTGCTGGGCGAGCTCGATCAGCTCCGCCGTTCGATTGGCAACTTCGACCTCCAGGCGGTCGCGTTCCAGTTGCACGACCCGTTGCAGCTCCATTTGCTGGAGCTTGAGTGCCTGCGACTGGCGCAGGTATAAAAACAACGCCAGCAGGCTTACGAGGCTGAGCACCGCAACACCCAACCGGTCCAACACTAGGGTGCTGATCAGCGCAGAGCGGCTCTCGCTGACCGCCCGGGTTTGGTAGGCCAACAGCTCGGCGCTGGTCGCGCGAATGGCGTCCATCTTTTCGCGGCCGATATCGGTCATCAATATCTCGCGCCCGGCTTTGCCTCGGCCTTCGTCAAACAGCTGCAGCGTCAAGGCCAGCTCGGAGAGCTTGGTCTCTGTCAACGTGTGCAAGCGCTGCAGCAGCGCTTGTGACTCCGGATCACTGCCGTAATACGCATCCAAAACCTTATAGGCATCTTCGATCCGAAGCAGCGCCGTGGCATAGGGTTCGAGGTACTCTTTGCGTTGGGTGAGCAGGTAGCCGCGCTGGCCTGTTTCGGCATCCAGCATGCTGCGCTCCAGCGTCTGGATTTGGGTGCGCGCTATGCCCATTTCGGTCAATTCCTGCAAGGTGGTGGTAGACCGCCAGTAAGAAGCCTCGCTCACAAACAGCACGGCTCCAGCGGCTGCGAGAGCGCAGGCAATGACCAGAGGATGGCGCTGGAGGGCTGTGATTTTTTTCATGGGAAGGAACTGCAGAGAACTGTGGGATCATGGCGAATGACTATCTCTATGCGCCCATGATCAGGATTGCCATTGTTGATGACCACGCGATGGTGCGCGCCGGGCTGCGCCAGTTTTTTGCCGACCAGCCGGACTTTCAAGTCGTGGCCGAGGCTGTGAATGGCCGAGATGCGTTGGACATCGTGCGCCAGGGCGAGGTGGATGTGATGGTGATGGACATTTCCATGCCCGACCACAGCGGCGTCGACGCGCTGGTAGCCATTAAGGCGCGCGCACCTGACCTGCCGGTGTTGATTTTGAGTGGGTTTGCCGAAGTCCATTACGCCACGACCCTGCTGCGCCAAGGGGCCAGTGGGTACCTGAACAAAGATTGCGATCCCGAAGACATCGTCAAAGCGATTCGCACCGTGCACCGCGGACGCAAATACATTACCCCCGGCGTGGCAGAGTTGTTGGCAGACGGGTTGGGCGATGATGCGGACAAGCCTTTGCACACCCAGCTCTCTGAGCGCGAGTTGCAGGTTTTCTTGCGGCTGGCCCGCGGTGAGACGGTGGGGCATATCGCTACCAGCATGTCACTCAGTGTGAAAACCGTCAGCACCTACCGCACCCGGGTGATGGAGAAGATGCGGCTCGAATCGAACAGCGATTTGACCTATTACGGCCTCAAAAACGGTCTGATCCAGTAGCCACATCAACCGGCTAGAGCAGGCTGCCTGCCGCTTGCTGCCAGCGTTTGGCAGTAGAGAATCAGCGCGTCTATTTCAGTAGATTTATCAAATACTTGTTGTGCGCCCAGTGCCATGCAGGTGGCGCGCACGTCAGGGGTGGCGTAGTTGCTCAACACCACCATGTGCCGTGGTGGCTTGTTTTGTTGCGCTCCCCGCAGCACGCCGACGCCGGAGCCGCTGCGCAAAAAAATATCCACGATGACCAGCTCCGCCTCGTGCGCAGGGTCCGCCAGCCATTGCAGCGCATCCTGCTCGTCCGCTGCCATGCCAACGACGGCCACAGGGGTGAGTTCTTGCAGCGTGGCAATCAGGCTTTGCTGAATGACCGGGCTGTCTTCGACGAGATAGGTGGTGAGCACGGTCATATCGTTGGTGGTGGGGTTGGGTTGTAGTGTGCCTGTGAACACACGCGTTCGCCATGGGTCATCCACCCGAATGTATGTAGGACTGTACCTACACGCCTTTGCGGCGCTGTCTGCTACCCAGCGCACACAAGCCTGCAGATACTTCGACCATCACATTTTGTTGATCAGAAAAAGGTCGTTCCATGAAAAATACATCCACTCCGCTCCGTAGCACCGCAGTCGTGTTGGCCCTCTTGGTTTTGAGCGGCTGTGCCGGTATGACTACCCGCGAGAAGAACACCGCCGTTGGCGCGGTGATCGGCGGCGTCGCGGGCAACGTGATCGGTGGCGGTGTGCTGGGTACAGCAGCAGGTGCAGCTGCTGGTGGCGTGATCGGCCACCAATCCAGCAAGAAATAAGCGCTTGCCCGCTTAGCGGCGGGTGTAGGTCACCAGGCTGAACCCCAGCCCGCTGGCTGCCGTATGGCGCTCGCGGGCGGTTTCCAGCCACGCCTCACCCAAGTGGGGGGCGTAGGCATCCCCCACAAAGTCCTGCTCAATCTCAGTCACCACCGCGGTGGTGGCCAGTGGCTCGGCCAAGGCATAGAGCTGGGCACCGCCAATCACCCAAACGTCTGCAGATTGCTCACAAATTTGTAGCGCCTCACGCATGTCAGACGCGCGCTGAGCGCCAGTTTCATTCCAATCCCGCTGGCGGGTGACAACGATGTTGGCACGGCCGGGCAGGGGGCGGAACTTCGGTGGCAGCGAGTCCCAAGTCTTGCGCCCCATGATGACCGGGCAGCCCAGCGTGGTCCGCTTGAAGTGAGCCAAGTCCTCGGGCAAATGCCAGGGCAGGGTGCCGTTTGCGCCGATCACACCGTTGGCAGCGCGGGCGTAAATCAGGTGAAGGCGGGGGAGTGTGGCGGTGGTGCTCATGGTGCCTGCCATCACACCGCAACTGGTGCCTTGATGGCGGGGTGGCACTCGTAGCCCTCGACGTCAAAGTCTTCAAACTGGTAGTCGAAGATGCTCTCAGGCTTGCGTTTGATATGCAGGGTGGGGTAGGCCATAGGCGCGCGGCTCAGCTGCAGTTCCACCTGCTCGCGGTGGTTGCTGTAGATGTGGCAGTCGCCACCTGTCCAGATAAAGTCGCCCACCTCCAGATCGCACTGCTGCGCCACCATGTGCGTGAGCAGGGCGTAGCTGGCAATGTTGAAGGGCACGCCCAAAAAGATGTCGGCACTGCGCTGGTAGAGCTGGCAGCTGAGGCGGCCTTTGCCGCCTTCATTTTCGGCGGGCGCCACATAAAACTGGAAGAACGCGTGGCAGGGCATCAACGCCATCTTGTTCAGCTCGGCCACGTTCCAGGCGCTCACGATGATGCGGCGGCTGTCAGGGTTGCTCTTGAGGGTTTTGATGACGTCGGCAATCTGGTCAATGTGGCCACCATCCGGCGTGGGCCAGCTGCGCCACTGCACGCCGTAGACCGGGCCCAGGTCGCCGGTTTCGGGGTTAGCCCATTCGTCCCAGATGGTGACGCCGCGCTCTTTGAGCCAATTGTTGTTGCTCGACCCGGTCAGAAACCACAGCAGCTCTTGGATGATGCTGCGCAGGTGCACTTTTTTGGTGGTGACCAGGGGAAAGCCTTCGTTCAGGTCAAACCGCATCTGGTGCCCGAATACGCTGGTGGTGCCCGTGCCGGTGCGGTCTGGTTTGAACACACCCGTCGTGTGCACATGGCGCATGAAGTCTTCGTACTGGCTGCGCACAGGGCGCTGGGGAGTAGGGCTGGTCATGGTTGAAATTGTAGGGTGGGCGGGGTATGTCTGCCCTGCATACGGTGAAGACATTTCCGCATGGAATTTGCCCACATTTTGCTGGCCGCGCGCGGGCAACACGCGCAGAATCTGGCGCTCCGCCGCCTTTGGCCTATTTTCACCGCGCTCATCGCGCCGCTTGCATGTCCCTCATCGAAACCCAGATGGCCGCCCCCACCGCAGCGGGCGCCGAGCAACCACCACAAGGCCAGGCTGCTGAAGCTGCCTTTAATTTGCACGAAGCCGCGTTGGCCTACCACCGCGCCCGTGATTCAGACGACATCGGCGGCAAGATCGAGATCCATGTCACCAAGCCCGTGGGCAGCCAGGACGACCTGTCCTTGGCCTACTCGCCCGGTGTGGCCGTGCCCTGCCTCGAGATTGAGCGCGATCCCGAGCTCGCGTACCAATACACCGCCAAAGGCAACCTGGTGGCCGTGATCACCAATGGCACCGCGGTGCTGGGCCTGGGCAACATTGGTGCGCTGGCCGGCAAGCCGGTGATGGAGGGCAAGGCCGTGCTGTTCAAGCGCTTTGCTGGCATCGACGCGTTTGACATCGAGATTGACGAGACCGACCCGCAAAAGCTCATCAACACCATTGCCAGCCTGCACCCTACGTTCGGCGGCATCAACCTCGAAGACATCAAGGCGCCCGAGTGCTTTGAGATCGAGCGCGCGCTGCGGGCCCGCTTGTCGATCCCTGTGTTTCATGATGACCAACACGGCACTGCCATTGTGGTCGCCGCCGGCCTGATCAATGCGCTGCGCCTGCAAGGCAAAACCCTGGAAGCTGCGACCCTGGTGTGCAACGGCGCGGGTGCCGCTGCCAACGCCTGTCTGGAGTTGCTGGTCAGCCTAGGTGCGAAGAAGTCCAACATCGTGGTGTGCGACTCCAAGGGCGTGATTTACGTGGGCCGTGGCGCCAAGGGCGATGACGGTGAAAAAGCCGCTTGGGCCCGCGACACTGCAGCCCGCACGCTGGCCGATGCGCTGCAAGGTGCCGACATTTTCCTGGGCCTGTCCGGCCCCGGTGTGGTCAGCCAGGACATGGTGCGCAGCATGGCCGCCAAGCCGGTGGTGTTTGCGCTGGCCAACCCTGAGCCTGAAATCCGCCCCGAACTGGTCATGGCCGCCGCGGCAGACGCCATTACCGCCACCGGCCGGTCAGACTATCCCAACCAGGTCAACAACGCACTGTGCTTCCCGTACCTGTTCCGCGCTGCGCTGGACGTGGGTGCGCCGCAAATCAATGAAGACATGAAGAAGGCAGCCGTATTGGCGCTGGCCGATCTGGCCCGCGAAGACGCTGCTTTCAGCAAAGACAAGCTGCTGCCTACCTTGCTGGACAAGCGCTTGCTGCAAACCGTGTCCTTGCGGGTGGCGCAAGCCGCAGTGAACAGCGGCAGCGCCCGCCGTCCGTTTGATGCAGTGAGCTACCAAGCCCGCTTGGAGCAACTGGCCCGCAAACTGGCACGGACCTGATTGCTACAGGACTGATCAGGTCATCCGGTCGAGCGCTGCGGCCAGTGCCAGCAGCGCCAGCAGGATGACCACTACCACCGGCATCACCGCGCTCAAGCCGGCCCAGGTAGCCAGTAGCCCGAAACCTGCGGGAATGACCGAGCCACCGGCGTAGGAAAAGGTCATTTGCCGGCCAATGACGGTGCGGGCCACGTCCTCCGGAAAGCGGCGCGCGGTTTCGTGCATGAGCGAGGGGAATACCGGCGCGCAGCCCAATCCCATCAACACCAATCCGAAGCTGGCCGCATCGCCAAACACGCCGGGCAGTGCAAACACCAGCGCACCCGCCGCAGCCACCCAAATACCCAGCCGCACCAGCCGGCGGTTGCCCAGCCGGTTGGCGATCAGCCCCACCGCAAAGCGCCCGGCGGTGATGGAGCCGAAATACACCGACACCCAGATGCCGGCCTGCGCCTGCGCAAGGCCACGGTCGGTCACCAGAATACTGGCCGCCCACAGGCCAGTGCCCATCTCGGCGGCGACATACAACAAAAACAAGGTGGGCGCCAACCAAGTAGCCAGTGGGCGCACGGGTTTGAACGCCGCCTCGCCATGCGCGTCGTCACCGGCGGGTGGCTTGGCGTGTTCTTTGGCCCAGAGCGCCAGCGTGGCAAACAGTGCCACGGCGAGCGTCAATTGCATCAGCCCGATGCTGCGCACCCCGAGCGCCCAGCCGCCACTGCTGGCCAGTGCCAAGCCCATGATCAGCGGGCCGGTGGTGGCGCCCACGCCCCAGAAGCCATGCAGCCAGTTCATGTGGCGGGACGAATAGTGGGCTGCCACAAAGTGGTTCAGGCTGGCATCCACCGCGCCAGCACCCAAGCCCAGCGGCACCGCCAGTGCGACCAGCCAGCCGAAAGAGGGCGCGACCGAAAAGCCTAGCAAGGCCAGTGCTGTCATCAGGCAACTGGTAGCCACCACCGCACCGGTGCCCATGCGCTTGGCAATCGCCCCCGCAAAAAAGCTTGCGGTGGCAGAGCAAATGGTCATGGTGATGGTGATGGCACCCACCGCCGCCAGGGGCTGGCCCATGTCGGTGCGAATGGCAGGCCACGCTACACCCAGAATGCCGTCCGGCAGCCCCAAACTGATGAAGGACACATAAACAATGCCCAGAAGAATCAAATGCGCCACAGGCTAGTCAACAGCGAGAACCCGGCCCGGGTTCAACAGGTTGTGGGGGTCCAGCGCGCCCTTGATGGCGCGCATGGCGCCCAAGGCCACGGGCGATTTGTGGTGGGCCAGCTTTTCGCGTTTCAAGCTGCCGATGCCGTGCTCTGCCGAAATCGAGCCGTTGTAACGGTCCACCACTTCGTAAACCAGCGCATTGATCGGACCTTCCTGATCACGCAAAAACGCTTCGGCATCTGCGCTGTCAGGGGCCTGCACGTTGTAGTGCAGGTTGCCGTCGCCCAAATGGCCGTAGTTGACCAGCCGCGCGCCGGGAAAGTGTTGTTCCAGCAGCGCATCTGTTTCTGCCACAAAGGCCGGGATGCGTGACACCGCAATCGAAATGTCGTGCTTGATGTTCAGGCCCTCTTGGGCCTGGGCCAGCGGAATGCTCTCGCGGATGTGCCACAGCGCGCGGGCCTGGGCAATATTTTCTGCCACCACGGCGTCGAGCACACAGCCTTGCTCGAGTGCTGCTTCCAGCAAGCGCTCGAATTGTTCGCGCGCATGGCTTTCAGACTCGTGGTCGGAGTTCTCGAGCACCACGCAGTAAGGACTCATTCCATCAAACGGTACGTTTTGCTGCGGAAAGTGTTTGCGCACCAGGCCCAGCGCAAAGTCGCCCATTACCTCAAAGCCGGTGAGGCCGGCGTTCAGGTGTTTGTGGGCCAGGCCCAGCAACTCCACCGCAGCATCGAGCGAGGGCACGGCCGCAAACGCGGTGAGCTGCGATGCCGGCATCGGGTACATGCGCAAGGTGGCAGCGGTTATCACACCCAGCGTGCCTTCGGAGCCAATAAACAGGTGGCGCAGGTCGTAGCCGGTGTTGTCTTTGCGCAGGCCGGTCAAGCCGCTCCAGACTTCGCCCTGCGC
>JAIXVK010000217.1 GCA_027483085.1 Comamonadaceae bacterium
GCCAAACGCCCCACCCAATCGTTCAAAGAAGACGGCTCCAAGGTGAAGCCGGTCACTTCCATGCTGCCCGCATCGGCGCGCACCGCGGTGATCCAGACCGAATCGGGGATGCTGCGTGCCACCAGGGCCAGCCGGTCAGAGTGGCCGAATCCGGGTTTGAATTGCCCTTGCTGCAATGCCAGCAAGGCTTGGTTCTTGAGTTGAATCTCGGCTTTTTTGGCTTGTGCTTCTTGGATCAACGCTGGGGAGGGTGGCTCCGCACGGGATTTACTCTGGGCGATAGCGGTTTGCAAGCTTTGCATCTCCGAGGCCTGCGTCTGCAAAGCCGAGGCAAAACCGCGCTGGGCATTCTGCAAATTCCACACCCAGGTGGCGCACAGTGCAGCACCCAGGACCACGAACACGCCAAGGGCCAAAGCCATGGTGTTCGCCTCGAACTGCTGACGAGGCTTGATCAGCGAAACGGAGCACAGGTTGATTTGTTGGGGCATGGTGTCCGGTCCTGGTGCAGTCTAGGCGTCACCGCGCAACAAAATGCCAAGCAAAGGCAGGCACAAAGGCCGGTCCGACTCTGCCACCGTGTCCCAGCCCGCAAAGCTGCTGGCGACTTCGAGTGCACTCACGTTTTGACCGGTATCGCGGCTCAACCACTCTGCCAACTCCGCACTGCGCTCTCCCGCAAACACCTGAAAACCCGCCAAGGGCCACTGCGTCCAGGTGCGCTCCCACAGGTCTATCGAGCGCTGCACTTCCACCAACAAACGCTGCGCACGGTCAATATCGCCCTGCTCCGCCGGGGCGGAATCTGCGCCTGTGGTCGAAAAGTTCGGGCTGTAAGATCCGCCGCCCGCATAGTCAGGCACGTATTCCTCTACCGGGGTGTAGGTATCCACCGCTGCAGGCTCTGGTGCCGCAGCGGCAGTCCAGGTCATTCCCATGAAGCCTTCGGGCAGGTCCAAGCGGCGGCTGTAGAACAATTCACCGGCTGAGCTGATGGTCAACAACGCCTGCCGGCCCCCCGACAACAAAAGTGCACCGGTGGCTCGCGCGGGCTCCAGCAGGGTTTGCAAATTGCGTTGCGCCATGTCCTGGACATCGATCACCCGGACATCCCAGTGCATGGCCTCGCCAAGGCCCATGACATCGCGCACAAAACTGTTATTCGCAGCCACCACAAACATTTGCGATGCAGCCCGGCCTTCACCATCGCCGACCCGGAGCACATCCATCGTCAGGTCATCCAAATGCGCGTCCACCATTTCCTTGACCTGGTAGCGGGCGGCAGAGCGCAACTCCTCAGGGGGCACCGACGGGGCTTCAATTTGCAGCACCTGGTATTGCTCGGGCTTGAGCATGACGTGCGCCGCACGCCCTTTGAGCCCCAATGCGGTGAGCCGACGGACAAACTCCTCCATGGTGTCGCTACCCTGAATTTCCACGCCAGCACGCTTCACCGTGAAATCACGACCCGAGCCTTCCGCGACCACATAGGCCAGCGTTTGGCCTGACCACGACACGATCAGCTGTGCACCGGATGCGGCACGCCGCCACGGCCAACGCATAGTCAGCAAGCTCCCGTCAGGCAGGGGTGGAAGAACACAGTCGCAACTTCAATCATGAAATAGTTTGATGTCTCAGGAAATTTGCTCTCAGTTTAGTAGCTTGACACGCCATCATGACACGGATTAAACGGGGTTTTCCAGCAGATTGACAACCCGACGCCCTCAGTAATTCTCCCGCAAATAAATCAAAGGGCTGCGGTATTTGCCGAAGGTCGCCCGGGCCGCCGGGTTGGTGCCAAACCACGGCATGTTGGCGGCCATAGCCGGTGTCGCAGTGGCCGATACGCATGTGGTGGCTGATGCCACCGGAGTCGCGGAGACATTCAAGGACAAAAGCACACTGCCGCTGTTCCCCTTGCCAGGCTTGGACAGTTGCAGGCTGGACAATCTGCCGGCCGCCAAAGTCTGCGAGCTGGTGGGGCTAAGCTGGGTTTCACAGTTATTCAGGTTCTCGGTGTAGCTGCCCATCTGGATGGCAGAGGCCGCAAACGCGGTGCAGCTATCCAGGGTGTTGAGAACATACGCGCTTCCGTTCCAGTAACGGGCCTCCACCGGTATAGGCAAGGGCAGCAGCTCAGAGCCATAGGCATTCCCCACACGCAGTTGCCCGTAGCGAATGCTGGTCGTGCCCGTGGCGGTGGTCGGGCCGATCAGGGTGCTGCCATCTGCATCGGCGACCGCCGCTTGAATACGGAAGCTGTCATAGGGCCCGTCGGGGGTGGTCAATTTGCTGAACGCAAAACTGTCGGCAATACTGACTTGCCCCTCGTTCCATAGCGTATTGCTGGGCATCACGGGAAATGTCGGGTTGACCAAGCGGGTGATAGCCACAGGGCTCGACGCATTGTCTCCACTGAACGCCACAGAGGCCCGCCCCGTGAAACCAGATACCAGGCGACTCACCACCGGATCTGTCGCCGACGCCGTGGCTCCCGTGGTTGCATGGGCCTTGACCACGAGGTTTACGGCCAGCGCATCCTGGCCCATATACGTGAAGCCCCCCGCGGTACAAGCAGGTGTTAGGCTACCGCTGAAGGAGTAGTGGCTCGGGTACCACCGGCCCATTCGGGCGGAGGCATTGCTGCCGATGTTGCAGCCGTACCTGCCCCCCGTCAGCGTGTTGGAGCTGCTGTTCGCCACACAGTCTCCGGCCGCGGCATCGATTGCGGCGAAAGCCGTATCGACCACCGCATCTGCCTGAAACTGGATGTTGCCGACATCGGTGTAGCGGAAACTGCTGCCTGTGGCTGCCACACCCGTGGCAGCACCGAATGCCCCGGTCAGGGTGCTGGCTTTAATGGTGGTGTTGTTGTGGTCGACCACTTTGGTCTCGTCAATGGCTGGCGTACCGGTGTATCCGCCGGTCACACCAGAAGATGCCGACAGGTCGAAATTACTACCGGCTACCGCCCGGGGAGTGCCCGTCAAACCCGTGTTGGTTTGCGAAGCGGTAGTGACAGCCAGGCTTTGCGGGCGGATGGCGAACCGGTCCGAGGAACACGCATAGAGGGTGGGCGACACATTGGTGTCCGTCACCCTGCAAATCACATTGCGGTGGGCGGTGGGCATGGTGATCGGGGTGGGCAGGGCCTTGCGCCCCAGATCCGTAGCCGCAAAGGTGACGTTGCGGCTGGCAATCGGGCCGGTATAGGCCGAGCAACTCGCCGGCGTAGTGGTTGGCTCATTGAACAACTCTACCGTCACGCCGCTGGTGGCAGTGTAGGTCAGCGCAGGGGTGCCATCGGCCAGGACCGCCATTACATCCAGGTTGAACGCGGTCCCGCTGAGTTTGGTGTTGAGCGGATTACGCCCGGTGCCGGCTGCGATTACGTTGTTATAAACCGCACCGGTTTCGAGGCAGTCGTAGCCACCCACGCAGGGTGTGCCCACAAAGGTCAAGGCACAACTCTCTGTACCGGTCATGGTATTGAAACAGCGCGTTCCGTTCAGGGGCGTCGTACTCAAGGCCGTAGAGCGCAGCGTCACAGCGCCACTGGCAGACGCCTGCAGTGTCACGGTCTGAATGCTATTGCCGGAGCCCACCGTGAAGGTGCTGGGTGTCTTAGATATAGCCGGTACGCCCGGTGTCGTAGAGATCTGACCTGTCAAAGCACCCGTACTCACAATACTGGCAGCAGGGCAAGGGACGGTCGATACTAGGCAGGCCAACACCTGAACCGGCTCCGGGCACAAGGTGCCCATGCCATCGTGCCGAATTTCTATGTGGTCGTAGGGCGGCACCGTGGGCGAGCCGACCACAAAGTCATAGCTGAAGGTGTAAGTCCCTGGTGCTATGAACTGGTACTGGATGCCGATCCCGGTGTCGCGCAAACTATTGCTCACCGTGTTGTTCATGGCGGAGGCTTTGTTGACCGAACAGCTAGCATTCAGGTCCCAAAAAGAATTCCAATCGTTTGCGCAATACGCCGAAAAGGCGGGTCCTGAGCGTTCGCGGAATGACTCCACGATCGTGACCCCTGCGGGAATGGAGGTGGTCGAGGTGCATACGCCCAAGGGAGGTGGATAGGTACCAATCACCCGCTTCCCGTTAGAGTCCACAAATGTCACGCCACACCCAAGGTCACTGCCCCCCAAAAAGGTGTCAAAAGCATGGCTGAACCGCACAGGGTTGGCCGCACTCACCGCAAAGCCCGAGGGGATGACGACTGTCACCTCCGCAATCAAAAAATCGAGGGGCGTGGTGTATTTCCAGACGATGGAGACCTGGGGGCCATTGGTCACCGCGAGTGTGGAGGTTGCGGTCTGCTGCACACCAGGCACCGCAGGATTGGCCGGCGTAGTGGCACTGATGGTCTGCGTGTTGTAACTCAACCTTGCAGCAGCGCCCAGTCTGAAATGCGAAGGGCCGTAGAGCTGACCGTTCGCCCGCAAATACACCCCGTTGTCAAGGTTATCGCTCGGGGGAAGCGAGTTGGGCTCGTAAACCTGCCCGCTATTGTTAAGCCGGCGCACTTGTATCTGTGTGTTGGGGTCAATCACAACGCGCAAGCCATTGGCAGCAGTGGTGCCCCCGGTGCTGTTGAACTCGATCGCCACTGCGGCCAGAGGTAGCAGCCCCAGGGCCACACAGGCCACCCACTGCCACACCATCGCCCGGAGGAACCGGAAACACGCTTTGATTCGGGTCGTCATCACATCTCCATGCTGGCGCTCACACTGCGCTCTACGTAGTTGCTTCCGCCGGCAACACCCAAACTGGCCCGGGCATCCAGCCGGTAAATGACCACATTGCCACCGCTATCGGCATAGACGGTGCGGCTGCAAGTCACCAGAACGGTGTAGCCATCCACATTGCGGCCAGTCGCACTGGTGAAGTCGCCCGAGGGGCAGGCTGCGTTGCTAGCAACCAGGCCTGCCACCCCCCACGCGAGGCCACCGCGGGCCGCCCAGTAAGCGCGGCTGCCTTGCAGGTCCCGGGCTGACGTCAACTGCTGGGTGTTCGAAAACGACACCATAAAGCCGCCCAAGGCAGCCAGCACCACCACCAAAAAGATGGCGGCGATAGCGGCAAAGCCGCGTTGCTGGGGGCGGATCCGTGTCATGGCGTGTTGTTGACCTGGATCTGGTGATAAAGGTTCACCGTTTCCGTATCCCGGGTGATGGAGAGCGACATCTGTACCAGCCCGTTGCGCTGCGAATCCGTGTCGTTGTAGGTGAAACCGCAGGAGGACACATCCGAAATCAACACCGGCGCTGCGCTCACCGGGTTGCCTGCACTGCCGCAGTACCGGGTGGCGCTATTGGTGAACAACACCCCGGTGCCGGTGGTCACGCCAGGCGTTACCAAGCGGCGCAGGGTACTGCCGTTACAAACATAGGCCACCACGTTTTCCTCGACCGGCACCACATGGAAACGCTTGGTTCCGGACTCCAAGGGAAACAGCTTGGGTGCTGCCAGTTTGATCGTGGTTTCTTCAGCGCCGCTGGTAATGTCGGAACTGAGGCTGGCAACCCGCGCCACGTTGTCGCCGTTGTAGGCGGTAACGTTGGTAATGCCGAGGTTGTAAACCACCACCAGATCGTTGATACCGATCCGCTGATCCACCGGCCAATCCGCATTGCGGCCCAGCATGTTGAAGTCCGTATCTGCCGTTGTGAAATCGAGCCCCTTGCCCACCGTATCGCTGGTCGGACGGTTGTTCTCTCGGTAGCGGCCCCCGTTGCGGGTGGGAATAAATTCCAGGCAAGAGTCTGCCCCACTGGTGCTCACCCGCACACTGTTGGGCAAGGCCTTGCGGATATCCCGCGAGATGCGGCGGACTGCAGTGTCTGCCACGTCGGTCAGGGTGGCCCGACGCCCGCTATCGAGATACGCTTGGATGGGTGCCCGCATGAACACTGCCACCACCCCGCCGATCACCCCCATGATCACAATCACGATCACCAACTCCACTAAGGTGAAGCCCGTTTGTCGCCGCAAGGCTTGAGCAGAATTTTTCATGGCAAGGGGCTGCTCAATAATTGGTCCGGTAACCGGTCAACACCATCGACTCGGTGCCACGCGTCACCGTGACGCGCACCCTTTTGGCCTCGATACCCAGTGTCGTGTTGTCGGTCGTAACGGCAATCGTCAGTGCGTAATTGGACAAACTGGCGGGGAACGCAAATGCCGCTTGTGTTTGACCGTTGTAATCGTCCACATCGTCCCACAGGTCCCGGCTGGCCTCGACGACGGCGGGCGAGTTGTCCGGATCGGCATACGCTTTTTGCAGCACCTCTTCCAGCACCGACTCCGCGATGGCGACAGCCTGTTTGCGGATCATGGGGTCCGCGCTGGATGCCACCGAGGTGTTCATCACCGACAAAATGCCCGCCAAGCCTGCGCCCACCACCACGATAAAAATGAGCAGCTCCACCAGAGTGAAGCCGCTTTGACGGTAAGCAAGCACGCCCTTAGTCATGCACATACCCGGTGCCTGCTTCTATGGTGATCGACGGTGTCACATTGGCCACCTGCAGCACTTGCGTCGGGGCGGCCGCGCCGGTGCTGGCGTTGACAGGTTGCCCCAGCCCATCAAAGTTGAAAGAGGTCAAGGTGCTGCTGAAGGCCACTCCACTGCGGGCCGTAAGCCTGGCTTCACCGCCCGGCCCGGGCAGGTCGATGGTGCAGGTGTTGCTGCCCGCCGCATTGGCCAAGCGCAAACGAATTTCACTAGCGGACAATTCCACACAGACGGTGCGGCGTTGGGCGATGGCGGTTTTCTGCGCATAGCGCAAATAGGCGAGCGACTGGTCATTGAACCCGCGGGCATAGAAATCACCCGTGTTGATCATCCGCGGCACCGCGTACACCGACAGCACCCCGAGCAACACAATCACCATCACCAGCTCCACCAGCGTGAACCCGTGCATGCGCCTGCCCCGAGACGCGGGCATCGATTCCAACGCAAAATCCAAGGAAACAGGCGGAGACATGGATCGTTTACATTTGCTATGCTTTTAGGAGCTATTCGCGCAGGAAAATCAAGCGCTACAGCCTTATTTAATCATTAATCGTGGACCCCGTAGCGGGGTCGCGGCGGACCCGTAAAGCTTACCTCCAACATGCCTGCTGCACCAGCCTCCAATGCACCCGAAAGTACC
>JAIXVK010000585.1 GCA_027483085.1 Comamonadaceae bacterium
GGCCATCAAGGGCTTCGACGAAGACGAGCCAGAAACCACCCGCAAGGCTGATGACAACGAAAAGTTCGCAGCGCTGGCATTCAAGTTGATGACCGATCCGTTTGTCGGTCAGTTGACATTCGTGCGCGTGTACTCCGGCGTTCTGAAGAAGGGCGACACTGTGTACAACGCGGTGCGTGGCAAGAAAGAACGTATCGGTCGTATCGTGCAAATGCACGCCAACAACCGCGAAGAAGTGGATGAAATCCGCGCGGGCGACATTGCTGCTTGCGTGGGTCTGAAAGACGTGACAACCGGTGAAACCTTGTGTGATCCATCGGCAGTCATCACACTTGAGCGTATGGTGTTCCCTGACTCCGTGATTCGCCAAGCTGTTGAGCCTAAGACAAAAGCTGACCAAGAAAAGATGGGTATCGCCCTGAACCGCTTGGCTGCTGAAGATCCGTCTTTCCGCGTGCAAACCGACGAAGAGTCCGGCCAGACCATCATTGGTGGTCAGGGCGAGCTGCACCTGGAAATTATTGTGGACCGCATGAAGCGCGAATTCGGCGTGGAAGCTAACGTAGGTAAGCCACAAGTGGCCTACCGCGAAACTATCCGCAAGAGCGTGTCTGACGTGGAAGGCAAGTTTGTTCGCCAGTCCGGTGGTAAGGGTCAATACGGTCACGTGGTGTTGACAGTTGAGCCTAACGAAGCCGGCAAGGGCTTCGAATTCGTCGATGCGATCAAGGGCGGTGTGGTTCCTCGCGAATACATCCCTGCGGTTGAAAAGGGCGTGATCGAAGCTTTGAACCAAGGTGTTTTGGCGGGCTACCCCGTGGTGGACGTGAAGGTTACTTTGACTTTCGGTTCTTACCACGATGTGGACTCGAACGAAAACGCGTTCAAGATGGCTGCCATCTTCGGCTTCAAGGAAGGTTGCCGCAAGGCCAACCCCGTGATTCTGGAGCCCATGATGGCTGTGGAAGTGGAAACGCCTGAAGACTACGCTGGTAACGTGATGGGCGATTTGTCTTCACGTCGCGGCATGGTGCAGGGTATGGACGACATGGTCGGCGGCGGTAAGGCCATCAAGGCAGAGGTACCTTTGTCTGAGATGTTCGGCTACTCGACGACACTGCGTTCGATGTCGCAAGGCCGTGCAACCTACACAATGGAATTCAAGCACTACGCGGAAGCTCCGCGCAACGTGTCTGAAGCCATCATGGCAGCGCGCGCCAAGTAATTTTTAGTGGTCTGCGACGGTGTGCCGCCCTGTTCCCGTGCGGGGCGATATAGCAACACCGTGCAGACGTAAAACGAACACACGGGATTAGCTCTTTGGAGATTTGAAAAATGGGTAAAGAAAAATTCACACGTACCAAGCCACACGTCAACGTGGGCACCATTGGTCACGTGGACCACGGCAAGACCACACTGACAGCGGCTATCACCACTGTGTTGGCAGCCAAGTTTGGCGGATCCGCCAAAGCGTACGACCAGATCGACGCAGCACCTGAAGAAAAAGCACGCGGCATTACCATCAACACTGCACACGTTGAGTACGAAACCGCCAACCGCCACTACGCACACGTGGATTGCCCCGGACACGCTGACTATGTGAAGAACATGATCACTGGCGCGGCTCAAATGGACGGCGCAATTCTGGTTTGCTCCGCAGCTGACGGCCCAATGCCCCAGACACGCGAGCACATCTTGTTGGCTCGCCAAGTGGGCGTGCCTTACATCATCGTGTTCCTGAACAAGTGCGACATGGTTGACGACGCTGAGTTGTTGGAACTGGTCGAAATGGAAGTTCGCGAACTCCTGTCCAAGTACGACTTCCCAGGCGACGACACCCCCATCATCCACGGTTCTGCCAAGCTCGCCATGGAAGGCGACAAGGGTGACCTGGGCGAAGGCGCGATCATGAAGTTGGCTGACGCACTCGACTCCTACATCCCCCTGCCAGAGCGCGCAGTGGACGGCGCGTTCCTGATGCCCGTGGAAGACGTGTTCTCGATCTCCGGCCGCGGCACCGTGGTGACAGGTCGCGTTGAGCGCGGTATCGTCAAGGTCGGTGAAGAAATCGAAATCGTTGGTATCGCCGACACACAAAAGACCACCTGCACAGGCGTCGAAATGTTCCGCAAGCTGCTCGACCAAGGTCAAGCAGGCGACAACGTCGGTATCTTGTTGCGCGGTACTAAGCGCGAAGACGTGCAGCGCGGCCAAGTGCTGTGCAAGCCCGGTTCGATCAAGCCACACACCCACTTCACTGGCGAAATCTACGTTTTGTCCAAGGACGAAGGCGGACGTCACACTCCTTTCTTCAACAACTACCGTCCCCAGTTCTACTTCCGTACAACGGACGTGACCGGTGCGATCGAGTTGCCAGAAGGCAAAGAAATGGTGATGCCTGGTGACAACGTGTCCATCACTGTGAAGTTGATCAACCCCATCGCCATGGAAGAAGGCCTGCGTTTCGCTATTCGCGAAGGCGGTCGTACCGTGGGCGCCGGCGTGGTTGCCAAAATCATCGCGTAA
>JAIXVK010000464.1 GCA_027483085.1 Comamonadaceae bacterium
GGCCTCGTGTACCGAGGCAGCGGTGTCCACCTGATGGCCTTCGCGCAGCAGCGTGAGCTCATACAAGGTCCGCAGGTCCGGCTCATCATCGACCACCAGGATGCGGGCGTTGTTCAGTACAGGGATGCTTGCCATAGAGAGTTGCCGTCGGTGTCCTGGGTCATGGGGCCCTTGATAAGGCTCAGTGTCAGCGTGAAGTCATTGCCTTCGTGCAGTTGTCCGCTCCGGATGCGGGCGCTGCGTTGGTACCGCAGGGTGGCACCGTGGCGCTCGCAGAGTTCGCGTGAAATGTACAGCCCCAAACCGCTGGAGCGGCTCTCGGACGAGAAAAACGGCTCAAACAAATGCCGCTCCACGGTCTGGTCCATACGGGCTCCGTCGCTCCACACCGAGACGCAAGCCGCAGTGTCGGTGTAGGTCACCGTGATTTGCACAGCTTCCAGCTGTTTGCTCGCGTAGCGCAGCGCGTTGTCGAGCAGATTAATCAGAACTTGGCGCAGGTGCTCCGGGTCAAAGCGCACTGCGTGTGGGCGGGGGTCAATGTCGATGCCTATCAGCCCGCCAATGCACTTGTGTTGTGCCCAGTCTTGCGCCATGCGGTGAACCGTCTCGCTCAGGCCAAACAGGGCGTCGTGTTCGCCTGCAGATGTGGTGCGGGCACGGGCCACATTCAAAATGTCGTCCACGATTTTGCCCAGCCGCTTGGCATTCTGGCTCACCATCGTAGTCAGGCGCAGTTGCTTAGGATCCTGCAGCTCCTCAGACAACAGCGCATTTGCCTGCGCAATCGCGGCCAAGGGGTTGCGTATTTCGTGGGCTACGGCGGTCGACATGCGCCCCATACTGGCCATCTTTTCGGTGCGGATGCGGGCCTCCGCATGGCGCTGGTCTTGCAAAAACAGCACACACAGACTGTCCTCGCCGATGCCTTGAGGCGCCGCGAGCCGGGTCCGCGCCAGTACCTTGAGAGTGCTGCCGTGGTCGTGCACGAGTTCCACCTCGGCTTCCTGGCTTTGGCCACTCCCGTGGCTCAGCCGGGTGAGTAGCAACAGCGGGCGCCATGCCGGGTCTGCTTTCAGGTCAAAGAGTGCGGAGCGCAGCCGGTCTTCGTCGCCCAGCAGGGCACGAGCCGCCGGGTTCGCGGCCCGCACGATTCCGCGCTGATCCACAATGACCACCCCTTCGGGCATTGCCTCAATGACCAACTCGTTCACCTCGCGTTGGATCGAGGCTGCCAATTGGTTTTGCCGGGCTCTGCGCCCCTCGTTGGCCAAGCGGGTTGCCAGTTGGTTGGCCAAAAAGGCCACCGCAAAGTAGCCAATGCCGCTGAGCCCCGCTTGGGCAAACGCAGCCGGGTTGTCGATGTCGTTGACCAGCAGTGTCCAGCTGGCGCCGCCCAGCAGCAGCATGGTCACGCCAGCCGCCGTGCCCAGTGCCAGCCGCAGCGAGCCCAGCACCGAGGCCAGCAGCACCGGCAAGGCAAACAGGGGGGTGTAATTCAGGTTGTTGCCGTTGAGCCATTGCAGCGCTGAAAAAACCAGAACATCAATCCCGATCAGCACGCCCCAGGTTTTGCTGAACGCACCGCCCAAAGGCCGGGGTTGCAATAGCAAGCGCGCCCCCAGCGTACTGACAAAGTACACCGCGGTGATGACCAGCAAGGTCTTGCTGTGCGTGGTGCTGGTGACAAACAACGTGGTTTGCAGGCCCACCAAAGCGGCTCCCAGCACCCAGCGCGCGGTCATAAAGGCCTGCCATAGGCGCTTGAAGTCACTGGTGTCTGGCGTTTGCTCGGGGGGCGCCTCCAGCGATGACGCGCCAAACCAAGAATTTTCGCCCGGGTCGTTCGTCATCCGTTTTCTGCCAAGCGCAGGTGTTCCGCGCTGCAATAGGCGCCATGCTGGCCTTGCACCAATTCGCTAGCGGGCACATGCAGCTTGCAATACGCACAAGCGCCCATGGCGACGCTGTCTGCCTTGCGCGGCGCCTCTGGCGGCGGTGCAGTGGGCGGGCGCTTGGCTTTGTGGCTACGCCAGTACCAGATCACCCCGAGGATGACCAGCAGGATCACCAGGTTCTTCATGCCGACCGGCCTAACAAGACTTCGAGCACAAACCGGGATCCCACATACCCCAGCAACAACAGCACACTGCCGGTGTAGAGCACAGCCACGGCGCGTTTGCCCCGCCAGCCAAAGCGTGCACGACCCAGCAACAAGACGGCAAACGTGATCCACGACAGTACCGAGAACACGGTTTTGTGATCCCAGTGCCATGCGTGGCCTTTGCCATAGACCACATCGCCAAACAGATAGCCCATGCCCAGCGTGGCAGTCAGCAGTACGAACCCGGCCGCGACAAACCGGTAGGTCAGGCGCTCCAGGGTCAACAAGGGCAAACCACTGTGCGGGTCTGCGGCTTGGCGGATGCGGGCCTCCGCGCGACTCATCAACCAAGCGTGCACTACGGCAGTACCAAACAGCCCGTAGCTGGCTACGCCAAAGGCGAGGTGCGTCGGTAGCCAAATGGTGGCCGTGCTGGGCAGGGGGGCGCCCGGGAAAATGCACGCCAACAGCACCGCCGCTGCACCTACGGCAGACAAGGCCCACCGGGTCTGGAGTTGCGGGTAAATCTGGCTTTCAATCGCGTACACCGCAGCGACGACCCACGCCGTCATGGAGAGTGCGGTGGCAAAACCAAAGTAGGTGGGCGGCAAAAGCAGGCCCCAGGCGAGTGCCGCCCCGTGCAGAAACCAGGCCCACGCCACCCATGCACGGGCTGCGTTGGAGCTCAGGTGCGCGGCCCTGAGTGCCGGCCACGCATAAGAACAGGCCGCCAAAACCGACAAGGCTAAGCTGGTAGGGGACGCACTGGCTAAAATCATGTGCACAGTTTAGCGTTTTGCTCCCTGCCGGCACTGTCCGGCTCACACCGCAGGTTGCGCCTGCCGGAATACTTCAATATGGCCTCCGCTCTTACCGACAAACTTTCCCGCCTCGTTAAAGACCTGCGAGGCCAGGGGCGTATCACCGAGTCCAACGTCACCGACATGCTGCGCGAAGTGCGCATGGCGCTCTTAGAGGCCGACGTCGCCCTGCCGGTGGTGCGCGACTTCATTGCCCGGGTGAAAGAAAAAGCACTGGGCCAAGAGGTGCTGGGTTCCTTGCAGCCCGGCCAAGTGCTGGTGAGTATCGTGAACCGCGAACTCTCCGCCACCATGGGCGAAGGCGTAAGCGACATCAACCTCGCCGCCCAGCCGCCCGCGGTGATCTTGATGGCTGGTTTGCAAGGCGCCGGTAAAACCACCACCACCGCCAAGCTCGCCAAACACTTGATCGAAAAGCGCAAGAAAAAGGTGCTGACGGTCTCTGGCGACGTGTACCGCCCCGCCGCGATTGAGCAGCTCAAGACGGTAACGGGGCAGGCTGGCGCAGAGTGGTTCCCTTCCACGCCCGATCAAAACCCGGTCGACATCGGCCGTGCCGCGTTGGACTACGCCAAAAAGCACTTTTTTGATGTATTGCTGGTCGACACCGCAGGCCGCTTGGCGATTGACGAAGCCCTGATGCTGGAAATCAAAAACCTGCACGCCGCGCTCAACCCGGTCGAAACGCTGTTCGTGGTGGACGCCATGCAGGGCCAAGATGCGGTCAACACTGCCAAGGCCTTCAAGGAAGCCCTACCACTGACCGGCATCATCCTCACCAAGACCGATGGTGACTCGCGTGGTGGTGCTGCGCTTTCTGTGCGTCAGATCACCGGCGCACCCATCAAGTTTGCCGGTACCAGCGAAAAGCTGGATGGACTGGAGGTGTTTGACGCCGAGCGCCACGCTGGCCGCATTCTGGGCATGGGCGACATCGTGGCGCTGGTGGAGCAGGTTACCGCCGGTGTGGACATCGAAGCCGCCAAGAAGCTGGCGGACAAGGTCAAGAGTGGCGTCGGTTTCGACCTGAACGACTTTTTGGCCCAGATCCAGCAAATGAGGCAGATGGGCGGCCTCTCCAGCCTGATGGACAAGCTGCCTGCTGCCATGGCGGCCAAGGCCGGTCAGGTGGATATGGACAAGGCCGAGAAAGACATCAAGCGCAAGGAAGGCATCATCCACAGCATGACGCCGCTGGAGCGCCGCAAGCCCGAGCTCATCAAGGCCACGCGCAAGCGCCGCATCGCTGCCGGTGCGGGCGTGCATGTGCAAGAGGTCAACCGCATGCTCAAAGAGTTTGAGCAAATGCAAGAGATGATGAAGAAGATGAAGGGCGGCGGCATGATGAAGATGATGAAGCGGCTGGGGGGCATGAAAGGCATGCCCAAGATGCCCTTCTGATGGCCGAACACACGCAGCAACAAGTATTGAAGGGCATCGGCCTGGCCATTCTGGCTATGGCCTGTTTCGCCACCCTGGACACCACCACCAAATGGGTGTC
Organism: Comamonadaceae bacterium; assembly: GCA_027483085.1. GTDB lineage: Bacteria > Pseudomonadota > Gammaproteobacteria > Burkholderiales > Burkholderiaceae_C > Allorhodoferax. The sequence continues at coordinate 4,427 of JAIXVK010000464.1, forward strand.
GCTGAGTGCCCCGCTTATGGTGGCCATGTTTTTCCGCTATGCATTTCAGGCCCTCGCCACCACGGCGATTGAGCTACCCCGGCAGGGGCGCGCTTTGCTGCAGACCGAGCATTTGGGCTTGCACATTGCGCGTGGCGGTTTGTTGCTGGCGACCAGCATCTTTGCGTTTCTGAGCCTCAAGCACATGCCGGTGGGCGAGTTCACCGCCATCGTGCTGCTGACCCCGCTCATCGTGACACTGCTGGCCGCCCGCATGCTGCATGAAAAAGTGTCGCGCCTGCGCTTGTTACTCGTGGCCGGCGGGTTTGCCGGTACCTTGGCGATCGTGCGGCCCAAAGGCGCCGATTTCAATTGGGCGCTGCTGTTTCCGGTGTGCGTGGTGCTGGCCAATGCCGGCTTTCAGCTGCTCACTAGCCGTATGGCCCGCACCGAAGACCCGATGACCATGCAGTTCTACACCGGCTGGACTGGCGCATTGGTGGCTGCGGTGGCATTGCCCTTTGCATGGGCGCCCATCACTTCGCCAGCGGTCTGGGGCGGCCTGCTGTTGATGGGTTTTCTGGGGAGTCTGGGCCATTTCATCTTCATCCAGGCTTTTAAGCGCGCGCCGGTGGCGGTGCTCATGCCC
>JAIXVK010000164.1 GCA_027483085.1 Comamonadaceae bacterium
GCCATGGACAATGCCTGGCCGGGGCCTACGATGATGTGGTCCAGCACCCGCACATCGACCAGTGCGAGCGCGGCTTTGAGTGTTTGGGTCAGCGCCTCGTCGGCCCGGCTGGGCTGCACGCTGCCGCTGGGGTGGTTGTGCGCCAGCACCACGGCGGCCGCACTGTGGTGCAGCGCCCGGATGACCACCTCGCGCGGGTACACACTGGTTTGTGTGAGCGTGCCGCGAAACAGCTCTTCCATGGCCAGTAGCTTGTTCTGGCTGTCGAGAAACAGCACCGCAAAGACTTCATGCCCCTTGGCGGCCAGGTGCAGCTGCAGGTAGTGCTTGACGGCCTGCGGGTCAGCAAACACCTCGCGCTCTTGCAGGCGCTGGGCCATGGCACGGCGGGCGAGTTCGAGCACCGCCACAATCTCGGCCCGCTTGGCAGGCCCCAGGCCTTTGACGCGCTTGAGGTCGTCGGCCGTAGCGTGCAGCAAGCCGGCTATACCTCCAAACCCGCCCTCGCCCCCGACGATATTGCGCGAGGCGCTATCTTTTTTGAGTTGCAACAGCTCCTCGGCCATCTGCAGCACGCCTTTGCCCGCAATGCCGGTGCGCAACAAAATCGCCAGCAACTCCGCATCGCTGAGCGCCCCGGGGCCACGCGCGAGCAACTTCTCGCGCGGTTGGGCTTCCAGGGGGAGGTCTTTGAGGGGCATGGGGTGATGTTATCGAGTTGGCGTCTGCATCGCTACCGCAGCAGACGCCAAGGGTGCGCTTCGGCGGATGGCTGGCGCTCAGCGAGGGTGGAGTCGATATATCTGGTTTCGACAGCACTCTCGCAGTGGTGCAAGTGTGCCATCGCCGGGTTATTCCAGTTGCCCGAAAGGCCATGCCTGGGCGAGCACGCCCGGCAAGATGGAGGCCACAAAGTCCTCGCCCGAGGCCCCGCCGAACAGGTAGCGGACTTTTCCGTCAATGACCAGATTGGCCATGCCATGGATGGACGACCACACGACAAACAGATCCGCCATGTTGTTATGGCCTTCGCTCTTGCGCCGGGCAATGGTTGCTGCAAAGCCGGACAGGGCCACGGTGCTGGCCTGCGTGTAGCGCGGGTCTTCGCGATTGACGAGGTCGGGGCGGAACATGAGGCGAAATCGCCCGGGATGCGCCAAAGCAAAGCGCACGTAAGAGAGGGCAAGCTGCTGCAGATCCTTGGCAGGGTCTTCGGTAGTGATCACCCCATTGAGCGACTCCCCCAAGCCGGCATACCCCAATAAGGCCACTTCGGTCAGCAGGCCGGTGACCGAGCCGAAGTGATGGGCTGGCGCACCTATGGATACCCCGGCACGACGCGCGCACTCCCGTAATGAAAATCCTTCGATTCCCTTTTCCCGAATGATGTCATCGGCGGCAGTGATCAGCGCGGATTTCAAGTTCCCGTGGTGATAGCCCGGTTTGGTCAGGGGTTCTTCGTTGCTCATCTATACAGTGTTCAGTTATCGTGCTATCTTATCGGTGTTCAGATAACGTTTTGAAGTAGAAATTCAAATGAAACATTGGCTTATTACTGGCGCCAACCGAGGCCTAGGCCGCGAATTTACACGAGCAGCCCTTGCGCGCGGTGACAAAGTCGCCGCCACGGCACGTGACCTGACATCGCTTGCCGATTTGGCAGCAGAGTACGGCGATGCTTTTGTGCCACTGACACTGGACGTCACAGACCGGGCGGCCTGCTTTGACGTGGTCAACAAGGCGAAAGCTGCGTTGGGGCAACTGGATGTCGTGGTCAACAACGCAGGCTACGGCCTGTTTGGCATGGTTGAAGAACTCACAGAGCAGCAGTTACGTGACCAGATGGAAGTGAACTTCTTTGGCCTCTTCCACATGACCCAGGCGGTGCTTCCAGTGCTGCGCTCCCAGGGCGCAGGCCACCTTGTGCAGATTTCTACCGTGGGCGGTGTCATGACGTTTCCGGGACTGGGGGGCTATCACGCCTCCAAGTGGGCGGTCGAAGGCTTGAGCGATGCGCTGTCGCAAGAGGTGGCTGGCCTCGGTATCAAAGTAACGCTTGTCGAGCCCGACCCCTACGCCACGGACTGGGCAGGCGCATCGGCGACCCACGCGGAGAAAAATCCGGCCTATGACCCCGTGCGCGCCGCGTTGGCCGCCCGTCAAATGCCGGCAGAGATGTACGGTGAACCGGGTGCTGTGGGGCCGGCTATTCTTGCCTTGGTGGACGCTGACAAGCCGCCGCTGAGACTGTTCCTCGGCGTTCTGCCGACTCTGCTGGTTCCCGGCGCTTACCAAGCGCGTTTGACGGAATGGGAACAGTGGAAAAGCGTCTCAGTAGCCGCGACCAAGGTGACGCCATGACCGGCCGCCAGCGCATGGTCGAGTTGAGCCTCACCGCCATCGTTGCCTTTGTGATGATCGGGGGTGGGGTGGCGCATCTTGCCGCGCCGCAGGGCTTCGCACCCTTGGTGCCCGGATTTTTGCCCGCCATACCGGTGATCCTGGTGGCGGGCGTGGTCCAGATAGGCATAGGACTGGCAGCTCTCTGGCCCCGCACGCGCAAGTGGGGCGGACTTGCCTTTGCTGCGCTGTGCTTGGGCTACCTTCCTCTGCATCTTTGGGACTTTTTCCGACCTGATCCGGTCTTCGCTCCGCCGGTGGCGGCGACGATACGCGTGCTGGTTCAGTTGCTTTTCATCGCAGCCGGCGTGAGGCTATCGCGCTGTTTGCGGGTTCGCACCTGATCTCTAGGGGCCGGGGCTTGACCCGGAAAGCCTGCAGGGGGAAGCCGCCTTTCTACAATAGAGCCCAGTTCAACGGGATTTCTATGACCAGCACGCTTCCCCGGGTTCAGCCGGGCTCCTTTCTCACCTTGCATTACCGCCTGGGCGGCCCCGCCGGGGACATCATCAACACCTTCGACGGCAAGCCCGCCACCTTGAGCTTGGGCACTGGCGAGTTGTCGCCTGCTGTCGAGGCCTGCTTGATGGACATGGAAGAGGGCGCCCGCGCCACCTTTGAGCTGCCGGCTGGCGCTGCCTTTGGCGAGCGCAACCCTGACATGCAGCAATGGCTGGCCCGCAAGGTACTGACCCAGATGGGCGACCCGCTGGAAACCTACAACGTGGGCGATGTGGTGCAGTTCCCCACACCCGATGGCCAAGGCCAGTTTGCCGGTGTGGTGCTGCAACTGCGTGGCGAAGGCGCCGAGCGCGCGGTGCTGTTCGACTTCAACCACCCGCTGGCCGGCCAGCCGGTGACCTTTGAAGTGCAACTGATCGGGGTGCTATGACTGCGCCAGTATTGCCCCAAGAAATTTTGCTGGCTGAGCCGCGTGGTTTTTGCGCCGGTGTCGACCGCGCCATTGAGATCGTGGAAAAGGCCTTGGCCAAGTTTGGCCGCCCCATCTATGTGCGTCACGAGATCGTGCACAACACCTATGTGGTGAACGACCTTAAAGAGCGCGGCGCTATCTTCATTGAAGAACTCGATGACGTGCCCCCGGGCGCCACGCTGGTGTTCTCGGCCCACGGCGTGAGCCAGGCCATCCAGCGCGAGGCGGAGCGCCGCGGCTTCCAGATTTTTGACGCCACCTGCCCATTGGTGACCAAGGTGCACGTGGAAGTAGCCAAGCTGCACAAAGAGGGCTACGAGTTCATCATGATCGGCCACAAGGGCCATCCCGAGGTCGAGGGCACGCTCGGCCAGAGCGACGGCGGCATGTATCTCGTCGAGACCGTCGACGATGTCGAGCGGCTGGCCGTCGCGGCGCCGGATCGCCTTGCCTTCGTCTCGCAGAC
>JAIXVK010000194.1 GCA_027483085.1 Comamonadaceae bacterium
GCAATCAGCACATACGGCAAGGCACTCAAGGTGTGCGCCAGCCAGAGGCCGGCAGCTTGCCCATCAAGCCCCCATGCCAGGCTGAGGCGGTGCAGGCCTACTACCCAAAGCACTGCGGGCAACACCAAAGGCAGCATCCAGACCGGCCGCATGCGCCGCTGCCAGTCAAGCGGCGCCCACTCCAACCAAGCCACCACCCAAGCCAGTGCGGTGGCAGCACTTAGCAGTCCCAAACCGAGAGTGATCCAGACGGTGCGGCTACTGCGCAGTACGCCCTCCCAGGCATGGAGGGTCCAGACCTCTGGCAAAAGGGCCGGAAAACGCCAGGGCCCTGAGACGCTGCCTACGGCGAGGGCGGCCAGCACCGCGGCATAGACGCCCAAGAGCACGACCAGCGGGCTGCTTACGGCATCAGGCTTACGCAATGTGATGGCATGCTGCACCAGCGTGACGCCGCGCACCTGACGCTGGCGCAATAAGGGCCAGGCTCTCCACGCCACCAGCGCGCCGGCGCACCCCAGCAGCACTGTCGCCAGCAGCCAGGCGGCGCTGGCGCCTTGGGCATTGATGGCAGGGTCCGCATCTTGCAGCCACTGCCATGCCAGCACCGACAGAGTGGGGGGCGTTGTGGGACCGATCACCAGCGCCATATCGACCACCGTCAGGCTGTAGGCCAGCACCGCCAGCAAGGGAGCTATGAGGTGGCGCACCAGCTGCGGCCAGCCGATACGCCACCAGGCCTGCGCATCGCTATAGCCCCAAGTGGCGGCCAAGCGCAAAGACTGGCGCAGCTGCGCCTGCACACCCGGCTGCTGCACATAGGCCAACGCGGCCCAGAGTAAAAAAGGAACCTCTTTCAACACCAGCACCGCGATCAGGCCCAGGCCCCAAGGGTCTTGGGTCGTGGTCCAAGCGGGCGGAGACTCCAGCCCGCTGGGCCAGGGCGATACCAGCCGCAACAGCCATCCGCCCGGCGCGAGCAAGGCCACCATGCCAATCGCAAACGCCGCATGGGGTACCGAAAGCAAGGGGGACATCCAGCGCGCCCATTTATCCAGCCCTTGTGGGGTGCCGAAGGCCGACAACCAGCGCGCCAGAATGCACGCGGTGATGCCGGTGGACAGCAGAGTGGCACTAAAGCCGGTCCATATCGTCATGCCCAAGGCGGGCCAGGTTTGTGGGTGTTGCAACAGGGCAATCCACGCCGGCGCTTGCATGCCAAAAGGTACGGTGCTGCCCACCGCCCACAGCAGGGGGCCGGCTACGAGTAACAGCAGGGCAAAAGGAACAAAGAGGCGCGAAAGGCGTGCGACGGGCATGGCTGCATCCTAATCAAAGCCCTGGTGGCTGGCGGAGGCCGTGCGCGAAAAAAAGCCCGGCTTGCTGGTGCAAACCGGGCTCGGGGGCAGGGCGGGCCGGGGTGGCCCGCTTGCAGGGTTTAGCTGGCTTGCTGGATACCAGCCAACACCCATCCGCCATTGCCTTGGCGGGACTTGGTGAGGTGCCAGATTTCGTCGAATGTTTCGTCGTCGGAACCTGCGCCGAAGCGGATGAAGCCGGTGAACTTGACGCTCACCACATAGCGCTGCGCTTCTTCTGCCACTTCGAGCACGGTGGTGTCGATGCGAACCACTTCACCAGGCTGGGCAGATGTTTCGCGCTCGGCAAAGTCGAGCTTGATTTCTGCAAACATCTCTGGCGAGGTGAACTCACGGATGTCGTCCAGGTTGCCTGCGTCATAAGCTGCTTGCAAACGGATGAAGTTCACTTTCGCGTTGCGCTCAAAGCTCACACGGTCAAAGTCAGCGGGGATCGCAGACGTTGCAGCGGGCTGGCCGCCAATGTCAGCACCGATCAGCGAGCCGGAGGACGAACCGCCCATGCCGGAGGCTGCTGGTGTCGCCATTTTGTAGGCCTGTTGGGGCATTCCTGCACCGCCTTGGCCTGCAGAGGCGCCAGCCGGCATCAAGCCGCCTGCACCTGCCGCGCCGCCTTGGCGAGCCATGGCCCGCTTGCGCAGGAAGAAGCCCACCACTGCCATGATGGCGAATGCGACTAAAGCCATGGTCATCATGGAGGCGAGCTCATCACCGAAACCGAAGTGCGATGCCAACGCGGCGATACCCAAGCCAGCTGCGATACCTGCGATTGGCCCCATCCAAGAGGGCTTGGAAGCTGCGGCAGCACCTGCGCCTGCGGCCGGTGCCGCGTTTTGGGCGGTAGGGGCTGATGGCGCTTTGTCTTGGGTGGCTTGACGCTGGGTGCCCATGGACTTGCCGCCGCCCAATCGCTTGGCCGCTTCGGCGTCCATGGAAACGCTGGCAATGCCCATCGTGAACACTACCGCGAGAACGGAAAGAAGTCTTTTCATGTCGATCTCCTGAAAAAATGAATGACAGGCGGAGATTACGTGCGAAAAGACCAATTAAAAACCAGTGTATTTAAGAATAACGTTCCGTAAAAAACTGAAGGTTCAGGCGATGCCATCCAGCACCCGCTGCACCAAGGGGTGCTGGACTTTCTTTTCGGTGCCCACCGCAAAGAAATGTTCGGTCACGCCTTCGCAGGGAGCCAATCGTTCGACACCATAGTTGGCCAACAAGTCTTGCTCAGCCCATTCGGCGGCCGGAAAAATGCCCATGCCGCTGGCCCCGAAGGTATTGAGCAGCGCACTGTCCTCAAACTCGCC
>JAIXVK010000241.1 GCA_027483085.1 Comamonadaceae bacterium
CGCACCACGGGCCGACGCTGGCGCCGCCTTCGAGGCCAAGCTGGGCTGACTGGCCTCCAGCACATTGAAGCCACAAAAAAACACAAACAGGGCAAGACCCATGGCCCAGACACTGGGCCCGGCCTGGGTGAGCAGCCACAGCGCAACTTGCACCACCGCAATCAGCCCGATGGCCGACAAAAACACCGCACGCAGATAACCTTTTTTCTTTTTCTTTTAGAGGGTGGCCCCCATGACGAAAAACGAGGCCAACACCGCCGGCAGATACACCTGCCAATGTTGATCGCGCGCCAATCCCGCTTGCACCAACATGGCGGGCAACGCGACCCACATGGCCAGTTGCACCGCATGGAGTACAAAAACACCAAAATCAAATCTCAGCAAAGCCGGGTGGCGCAGGACGGCGAGCACACCGCTTCTGGCTTGGTCAACCTGCTGCAGTGGCGCTGGCGGTACCCACCAGATCACCACCGCGACTCCGCCCAGCGCCAACGCGGAGGTCAGGGCAAACAAGCCGTGTAAGCCGATGTGGGCTGCGAGCAAGGGAGACAGCACCAGAGACAAGGCAAACATCAACCCGATACTCGCTCCCACCAAGGCCATGGCTTTGGTGCGCACGATGTCCCGGGTCTGGTCTGCCAACAAGGCTGTCACTGCCGCGGAGATAGCCCCAGCGCCCTGAACTGCCCGGCCGGCTACTAGCCACTCTAGAGTGGGCGCCCACGCGGCCACAGCACTCCCCAGCGCAAACACCAGCAATCCAACCACCATCACCGGCTTGCGCCCGAACCGGTCAGAAGCAATGCCGAAGGGAATCTGCAACAAGCCCTGCGTCAGGCCATAGACGCCCATCGCAATCCCCACCAGCGCCGCATCGTCCCCACCGGGGTATTTGCGGGCTTCCAACGCGAATACCGGGAGCACCAGAAAAAGCCCCAGCATCCGCAACGCAAAAATCAGTGCCAGCGATGCACTGGAGCGCCGCTCCAGCGGGGTCATGGTGGTGTCGGAATCAGTGGGGACGGACAAATCGGTCACTCTCAAGCGTTAAAGGGTGGCAGAAACCGGAGGGTGACGCCACAGCCCGACATTGTCTATCATGGCGGGTTACTCTTCCGGCGGCCACTCTCTTGAACTCCTCTTCTGACGACGGTAAATATCTCGCCCGCGCTTTGCAGCAGCAAAACATCAGTGTGCGGGGTGCGCGCACCCATAACCTGAAAAATATCGACATCGATATTCCGCGAAACCAGTTGGTGGTGATCACCGGCCTGTCGGGCTCGGGCAAGTCCAGCCTTGCGTTTGACACCCTCTATGCGGAGGGTCAGCGCCGCTATGTGGAGAGCCTCTCGACCTACGCACGCCAGTTCCTGCAACTGATGGACAAGCCCGATGTGGACATGATCGAAGGGCTCTCGCCCGCCATCAGCATCGAGCAAAAAGCCACCAGCCACAACCCGCGCTCCACCGTGGGCACGGTCACCGAGATCCACGACTACCTGCGCCTGCTGTTTGCACGCGCCGGCACCCCTTATTGCCCTGACCACGACCTGCCCCTACAAAGTCAGACCGTCAGCCAAATGGTGGACGCCGTGCTGGCGTTGCCCGAAGACACCAAGCTGATGATTCTGGCGCCCGTTGCTCGGGAGAAGAAAGGGGAATTCCAGGACCTGTTTGCCCAGATGCAGGCTCAGGGCTATTTGCGATTCCGGCTCAATGGCAAGCCCTATGAAGCGGAGGACCTGCCTGAACTCAAAAAAACCGAGAAACACGACATTGACGTAGTGGTCGACCGCATCAAGGTGCGGCAGGACCTCAAGCAACGACTGGCCGAGAGCTTTGAGGCCGCCCTGCGCATTGCCAGTGGCCGCGCGATTGCGCTCGAAATGGACACGGGCGTGGAACACCTGTTCAACGCAAAGTTCGCATGCCCGGTGTGCAACTATTCGATCGCGGAGCTGGAGCCGCGGCTGTTTTCGTTCAACTCACCGGTCGGCGCCTGCACGACCTGTGACGGTTTGGGCCAACATGAGTTTTTTGATCCGGCCCGCGTGGTGGCCTTCCCCACGCTGAGCCTGGCCAGCGGCGCCATCAAAGGCTGGGACCGGCGCAACGGCTACTACTTCAGCATGCTGGAGAGCCTGGCCAAGCACTACGGGTTCGACATTGACGCGTCGTTTGAGAGCCTGCCGCACATGGTGCAGCACGCCATCCTGCAGGGCTCCGGCGCTGACGAGATCAAGTTCAGCTACATCATGGATTCCGGCGCTTCGCAGGGCAAGAAGGTTACGAAAAAGCACCCCTTCGAAGGCATCATCCCCAACATGCAGCGCCGCTACCGGGAAACCGACTCTGCTGTCGTCCGGGAAGACCTGGGCCGCTTGCGCAGCACCCAGCCCTGCCCGGACTGCGGCGGCTCCCGCCTGCGCAAAGAAGCCCGCCATGTGAAGATCGGCGAAGGCACCCAGGCGCGCGCGATCTACGAGATCAGCCACGTCACGCTGCGCGAAAGCTTTGAGTACTTCAACAGCCTGCAGATGCCGGGCGCGCGCGGCGAAATTGCAGCCAAGGTGATCCGTGAAATCGGCCTGCGCCTGAAGTTTTTGAACGACGTGGGCCTGAACTACCTGAGCCTGGACCGCAGTGCCGAAACCCTGTCTGGCGGGGAGAGCCAGCGCATCCGCTTGGCGAGCCAGATCGGCTCAGGCCTGACCGGCGTGATGTATGTGCTTGATGAGCCCAGCATCGGCCTGCACCAGCGCGACAACGACCGCCTGATCGGCACCCTGCAGCACCTGCGCGACATCGGCAACAGCGTGCTGGTGGTGGAGCACGACGAGGACATGATGCGCGCTGCCGACCATGTGATCGACATGGGCCTAGGCGCGGGCGTGCACGGTGGGCGGGTGATTGCCCAGGGCACGTTTGACGAGGTCAAGGCCACCCCGGCGTCGCTCACCGGCCAGTACCTGGCCAAGACCCTGCAAATTGAAGTGC
>JAIXVK010000226.1 GCA_027483085.1 Comamonadaceae bacterium
ATGGCGGCACAGGTGGCGCTGGTGTTGAAGTCGCCAATGTGGTGGGCCATGAAGCTGGCGCGCGGGCTGAAGATGGTGAGGTCAGAGCCCCGCTCTTTCATCAGGCGGAGCTGGTTGGTCTCGATGGTTTCGATCAGCTCGTCGTCGCTGATTTTCAGGTCGGCCACCTTGGGGCCCAGCTCGGGCGTGGACAGGTTGGCGATCTGGGCGTTGCGCCAGTTCTCCAGCGCCTTGGGGGCGGTGGTGTAGTGGCCGTGGCAATCAATGATCATGGAAGTCTCCGGTGATGTTGTCAGTGTGTGTATTTATGCGGGCTCCATGCCCTGGCGCAGCTTGGCGGCGGCGGCTTGGGGCGATGCCATGTAGTCCAGCAACGCGCGCACGGCAGCGGCTTGGCTGCTATGGGCGCCGAGCCCCGCAGAAAAGGTGGTGGTGATTTGGATGTCAGCGGGCAAGGGCCCGACGATGCGGATGCCTTGCACGTGAATCAACTCGCTGAGCTGCTGAAAGCCCAGCGCCACTTCGCCCCGCGCTACCAGTGTGCCCACCGGCACGCCGGAGGGCGCTTGCACGATGCGACTTTGAATTTCGTCGGCAATGCCCCAGCGCTCAAACAGCTTGGCCAGCGCCACGCCGCTCGGACCGGTGGAGTAGCTCAGGGTCGGTGCGGCCAACACGGCTGCGCGCACAGCAGCTTCCGAGCTGATATCGGGCGCCGCAGCGCCCTCTTTCACCGCGACGGCGACGCCGGAGTGCACCAAGTCAACCCGGCTACCGGCAACGAGGTGGCCTGCTGCCAATAGCTTCTCGATGGCGTCCGACGCGAGAAACACGATGTCAAACACGTCGCCCGCTTGGACCCGCTTGGCGGCGTCTACTCCACCTACGGACTCCAAAGCCAGATGCACGCCGGTGGCGGCCTCATACGCCTCGGCCAACTCGGTCAACACCTGGCGCGTGGCCATGGAGGAGATGGCTTTCAAGGTCGATCCAGCAGGGGCGTGGGAGGGCGAGACAGGGATTTGCATGCTGGGTATTCTGGTCGGGCGGGCGGGCTTTGATAAGCCGAGGGGGCGACTAGCAGCTATCACATATCGGCATAATTGACGCGCAGCTATTCTCAGAAGAAACTCCCCCACTCCCGAAAGCCGCTATGGAATTGTTGCTATGGACTTGAAACAGTTGGAATACTTTGTGCGCGTGGCCGAAATGGGCAGTTTTACCCGCGCCTCGATCTCGCTGGACGTGGCCCAGCCTGCGCTGAGCCGCCAGATCCGCCTGCTGGAGGTGGAGCTGCGCCAGAACCTGCTCACCCGCAACGGCCGTGGCGCCGTGCCCACCGAAGCCGGCAAGCTGCTGCTGGAGCACGGCCGCGGCATCTTGCACCAGGTGCAACTCACCCGCGAAGAGATGGGTGCGGCGCGCGGCGCGCTAGCTGGGCGGGTGTCCATCGGCCTCCCACCAAGCCTGTCCAAGCTGATCACCGTGCCGCTGGTGAAAGCCTTTCGAGAAGCCCTGCCCCACGCCCACCTGACGCTGACCGAGGGCTTCTCGGTGCAAATGCACGAAGGCCTGCGCCTGGGTAACCTGGACATGGCGGTGCTTTACAACCCCGGTCAGAGCACCGACCTGGAAATGAGCACGCTGGATGAAGACGAGCTCTCGCTCATCTCGCACAACCCCAGCGGCGGCAAAAAAGGCAAAGGCAAAACGGCGCCCGCCATCAGTCTCAAAGAAGTAGCGGCGCTACCGCTGATCCTGCCCAGCCGGCCCAATGCCTTTCGCATCCTGCTGGAGGGCGAGATGATGGCCCTGGGCCGCCGGCCTGAAGTACTGTTGGAAGTGGACGGGCTCAACGCCATCCTGAACCTGGTGAAAGAAGGCATGGGCCACGCTGTGCTGCCCAGCTACACGCTGAGCAACTTCGACAACCCCGAGACCTTCACCGTGCAGTCCATCCACAGCCCGCGCATCATGAGCCAGCTGATGCTGGTGTGGTCTGCCCGCCGCCCCACCACCCAGACCCAACGCAAGGCGATGGACGTGGTGAGCAAGGTGGTGCTGGAAGCCATTCACCGTTAGCACGCTCACTGTTTTTTGCATAGCTGCTATTCCGCGCACCGCTTGCTATGCAACCGGCACTGCCCCCACACTGCCGACAGAACTATTCAGAGGAGACATCCATGACCCGAACCACTACCAAATTCATAGCTGCTTGCGCAATCTTGACGGGCGCTAGCGGCCTTTTATTATCGCAATCGGCAGTGGCACAGACTGCCGGCACCTACCCTGCCAAACCCATCCGGCTGGTCGTGCCTTTCACACCCGGCGGGTCCACCGACATCCTGGCGCGCGCCATCGGCCAAAAGCTCAACGAAGCCTGGGGCCAACCTGTGGTCATCGACAACGTGCCCGGTGCAGGCGGCTCGATTGGCGCCGACCGCGTGGCCAAAGCCCCGGCCGACGGCTACACCCTGCTCATGGGCCACATCGGCACACTGGCGGTGAACCCTTCTCTCTACCCCAACCTGCCCTACGACCCCATCAAGAGCTTTGCGCCTGTGGCCTGGGTGGCACGCGTGCCCAACGTCTTGGTGGTGCACCCCAGCGTGCCGGCCAAGAGCGTGAAAGAACTGGTGGCACTGGCCAAGGCCAAACCCGGCCAGCTGAACTACGGCTCCGGCGGCAACGGCAGCGCGGCCAATCTGGCGACAGAGTACTTCAAACTGCAAACCGGCAGCTCCCTGCTGCACATCCCCTACCGCGGCACCGCGCCTGCAGTGACCGATCTGGTGGGCGGCCAGATTCAGGTGCTGTTTACCGGTGCACCGGCCGTCATCAACCAGATCAAGGCCGGGCAACTGCGTGCGCTGGCCGTCTCCAGCCCCAAACGCCTGGACGCATTGCCGGACCTGCCCACCGTGGCGGAAACGGGCTACAAAGACTTCGAGGCTGACCAGTGGTATGGCGTGGTGGCTCCGGCCGGCACGCCCGCTGATGTGGTGGCCAAGCTCAATAACCAAATCAATCTGGCATTGAACTCGCCCGAACTCAAAACCCGTCTGAACACTGAAGGCGCCATCGCCACGCCGGACACCCCTGCCAACTTCGGCAAACTGATTGCAGCCGAGATTGCCCGCTGGAAGCCGGTGATCAGTGGCGGGCGGGTGAAGGCGGACTGAGGACACTCACGTGCACCGCAGAAGCGCGCTCCTTCTTTTGGCGGTGCTGGTTTCAGGCTGCGCCCACCTCACAGCGGAGCGCAGCGAAACGGTGTTGCCCGTGAGCCGTGCCTGGGTGGATGGCCGGCAGGTGGAATATGTGACCACCGATATCTCTGACGCCGCCATGGCAAGCGCCATGGGCGTGAACTACGTCCCCCGCTTGCGCCAAGCCATAGGCGCGCCGCAGTCCCTGTTGGAACGCGTCTACAAGTTCAGTGGGAACGAGCAGATCAGCATTTTTCAGTCAGCGCCACGACCTATCGGCGCGCTCAATGCGGACAGTGCCTACAGCCCGCTCTGGCGACTCGTGCTGGTCACTTGGCGCGCACCTCACACGGCGCGTGTACTGACATCAGAGGAAGAACTGTTGGCTGCGGAAGACGCCGGACAGGTCCGCCTCGAGCTCACCGACATCGTGGTCAACTGCCCCGTCACCAAGGCGGTGGGCGGCGAAGGGCTCACAGGGGTTCGCTGAGCGCATTACACCGGCATCACTGACGCCAACGCCCTCGCCGCAGTGCCTGACTGCACTGGCACCATGGCATCCATGCGCCTCAGAGCGGATAGTGCTTCAAGACCCACAACAGCACATTCAACGTGAAGAACGAGCCCACCGTCGCGGCCAGCAATGTGGCTGCGCTCACTTCTTCGTGGCCGTACTTCAGCGCGAGGATGGGGTAGACGCCCAGCATGGGCATGGCGGCAAACAGCAAGGCTGCGGTGCGCAGCTGCGGGTCAGCAATCGGCACCACAAAGGTAAACGCGAGAAACACGCACAGCGGGTGCAGCACCAGCTTGCCGATGGTGATTTGCCCCACCAGTCTGCGCTTGCCCTTGAGCTGCAAACCGACGAGAGCCCCGCCAATGACAAACAGCGCAAGGCCGGTAGTCACCTGCGAGAACAGCGTGATGGTGCGCGCCAATGGGCCGGGTAGAGCCCAGCCCATGACGGACACCAGCAGCGCCAACGGAATCACCACCAGCATGGGCGTGCGCACCCAGCCCCGGGCGATGTCCCGCAGCACGGTGCCCCAGGGGCGGTGCGCGCCGGCATCGGCGTTGTCGGCCAGCGTGAGCAGCACGGGCAGCTTGATGAGGTTTTCAAACAGCATGTTCAGCGCCAGCGCTACCGGCGCAATGCTGCCCAGCACCAGTTGGGCCACGGGGTAGCCCATGTAGCCGCTGTTGGAGCAGGCGGTGCCCATGGCAAAGAAGGCGCGGTAGCTGCCGGTGCTGCGGTTCATATAACGGGCCCACAAGTAGCTGCACAGCAGCATGACCCCTGAGCCCAGGCCATAGGCCAGCAGGTAATCCATGTGCATCACATCCCGCAGGGGGCGCTGGGCAATGGCATTGAACAGCAGCGCAGGCAAGGCCAGGTTGAGCACGAATTTGCCCAGTACCCGCAAATCCGGTTTGCTGAACACACCCGTACGGGTGCAGAGGTAACCCATGGCAATGCACAGGTAAATGGGGCCGGTGATGGCCAGGATATCAAGCATCAGAACCTGTCAGTGAGTGGAACGGCGGGCGAGGAGCGCGTCAGCGTAATCCTGCCAAATGGCGTTGGGGGCGACGTTTGCAAAGGCTCCGGTGCGGGCCTGGTCAGCCACCCACTGCTGTTTGTCGGCAATGACGCTGGCCATGGTCGGCGCAAAGCCGACCTCGCCCACGGTGCGGGCGGATTCGCGCATTTCTTCCGCGCGCCGCTGGCCGTGCTGGGCGACGCGGCTGAAGAAGTAGGCGCCCTGCTTCTCCCAATCGATGCTCGGGAAGGTTTCGGCCAATGTGGGCAGGACATGGGTCTCCACCCCGTAGGCACGCGCGGTGGTGTAGCTCTCAATGACCAGGGCCTCCAGCCCCTTGATCATGACGCTGCGGCACATTTTGATGGCCGAGGCCACACCGATGTCGGCCGACACGGCCTTGGCATCCATGCCCAGCGCCTGCAAAGTGGCGGCCAAGCTGGCGGCCTGCGGGCCACCCAGCAACATGGGCACGCGGTTGCCATAGGGCGGCACCGAGGTCATGACGCCGGCTTCCACATAGTGCGCACCGGTGGCCTGCACCAGTGCAGCGGCTTGCTGCTTGGTGCCGGGAGAGGCGGAGTTGAGGTCCAGAAACACCATGCCCGCGCGAAGGTGCGGGGCTGCAGCTTGCGCCACCGACAGGGTGTTGGACGCGGTCACCGCGCTGATCACCCAATCGCTCGCATCGCACAGCGCTTGCATGGAGGTCGCTTGCAGCACGCCGCCCGTGGTGGCCGCACCCGCAGCGTCATGAAACTTGATGTCCCATGCGCTGACGCTTTGAAAGTGCGGCAACAAGCCGGCACTGAAAATGCGCCCGACTTCGCCATACCCCACCAGTCCCAGCCGGCTCGCTGACAGATTCATCTTCCACCCTTGAATTTATAAGCAATTGGCTGCTAGCGCCCATGCAATAAGCGCAAGCAGCTCCTGAAAGCATAGCAACTTTTACAAACGCGGCACACCGGCTTTGGAAATGACATCGCTCCAGCGCTTGATCTCGCTGCCCAACAGCTCGCCCAATTTCTCAGGTGAGGAGCCCTTGGCTTGCACGTTGAGTTCAAACAGCTTTTTCTTCACATCGGGGTGGGCTAAGGCGGCTTGTACTTCCTTGTTCAGCCGCGCAATCACGTCCTTGGGTGTTTTGGCAGGCGCTGCCAGCGCGTTCCAGGACGACACATCGAAATTGGCCACGCCACTTTGCATGACGGTGGGCACATCGGGCACCTGCGCAGCGCGCTCGTCCCCCAGAATGGCCAGCGGGCGCACCGCCTTGGAGTTGACCTGGCCCATCATGGGCCCGAGGATTTCGATAGCCACATCTACCTGCCCACCGCGCAGGGCCGTGGTGAGGGCGGGTGTGCCGTTGAAGGGCACGATCAAGAAGTCCAGCCCGGTGCGCGACTTGAACAACTCGGCCGCAAGGTGCTGGGTGCTACCGATGTTGATGGTGCCCACATTGAGCTTGCCGGGGTTGGCCTTGGCATAGGCCATGAGCTCGCCCAGATTTTTGTAAGGTGCATTGGCCGATGCGAGCAAGGCCAAGTCAAAGTAACCCAGCGTGGAGATGGGCGCGAAGTCGTGCTGCGCGTCGAATGGCAGGCTCTTGAAGAGGCCGGCACTTACTGCCGTGCCATTGGACATGAGCAGCAGCGTATGGCCATCGGGCTCCGCCTTGGCCACTGCCTCGCCCGCGCCCACACCACCGGCGCCGGGCTTGTTGTCGATGATGACCGGCTGCCCCAGCGACTCGGAGAGCTTTTGCGCCACGGTGCGGGCCGTCAAATCCGCCACACCGCCGGCACCAAAGGGCACCACGATGCGGATCGGTTTGCTGGGGAAGGTGTCTGCCATGGCGGGCACCGCTGCGGCCAAGGCAGTGGTAGCGATTGCAGCCAATGCGCTGCGGCGTGTGAAACGGTTCATGCTTGTCTCCTTTGAAGTAAAAAGAGCCACTGGCGCTGATGAAACTTGCGCAAGTAGCTCTGTTTTTAATAGCAAATCAACCCTTAGCGGGCAACACCCAACAACTTATCCAACAGCTCGGGTTGCTCCCGCAAACTCTGGGCGGTGCCGCTGTGCACCACGGTGCCACGGTCCAGCACCGCAGCGGTGTCGCTAATGGCCAGAATCGCTTGCGGATGCTGCTCCACGATGATGGCGCTCAAGCCCTCTTCGCGGGTGATGCGGCGAATGGCGCGCAACAACTCCTGCACGATGATGGGTGCCAAGCCTTCGCAAGGCTCGTCGAGCAGCAACAGGGTGGGGTTCAGCACCAGCGCGCGGCCCACGGCCAGCATTTGCTGCTCGCCACCGGAGAGCTGCGTGCCCAGGTTGGTCTTGCGCTCGGCCAAGCGGGGAAAGAGCTCATACACCCGCTCGGGGGTCCACATCGCCGCCTTGCGGCCGGCGCGGGCCGGGCGCGCCACCGCGGTGAGGTTTTCGTCCACCGTAAGCGACTTGAAGATGTTGCGCTCTTGCGGCACCCAACCGATACCTGCGGCGGCCCGCTCGTGCTGGGGCATTTTGTGCAGTTCGGCCCCGCCTAAGCGCATGGTGCCGCCGTGCTGGCGGGTGGCGCCTGCCAGGGTATTCATGAACGTGGTTTTACCGGTGCCATTACGCCCCAGTAGTGCCAGCGTTTCTCCTTCGTTGATGGACACTGACACACCGTGCAACACCACGGCCTCGCCGTAGCCGGCGGACAGGTTTTCTACTTTGAGCAGCTCGGTCATGCGTGGGCTCCTTCGCCTTCGGCGTGGCCGAGGTACACCGCCTTGACCTGCGGGTCATTGGCAATTTCTTCGGGGTTGCCCTCGGTGAGCATGG
>JAIXVK010000015.1 GCA_027483085.1 Comamonadaceae bacterium
ATGCTTTGCTTGGGGTCCCCCACCACAAACACCCCGGGCTTGGCACCGTTGCCGCCATAGCCTTCCAGCCAGGCAAACAGGGCCTGCCACTGCAGGGGGTTGGTGTCTTGAAACTCGTCAATCAGCAGGTGTTTGATGCGCGCGTCGAGCCGCTCCTGGACCCAACCGGACACGGTCTCGTCAGAGAGCAAGCGCAATGCGGTTTGCTCGAGGTCGGCCATATCGATCCAGCCGCGCTCGCGCTTGAGCGCCGCATAGTCTTGCAGCAGCCCGCGGCTGAGGCGGGCCATGCGCTGCTGGTGCAGCCAGGCCTGATGCTGCTCCAGCGCAGCCCGGGTGTCGGCCAGCAGGACCTGGGCCTCACGCACGGTGGCGATGCCCACGACTTTCTCGCTGAGCTTGCGTGGGCTCCCGCTCTCGGTAAACAGGGCCTTGTAGATGCCCGCGGTATCTGCAGCGCTGAGCGCCTGCTCCAGCACTGCACCGGCTTCCACACAGGTTTTGAGCGTACTCCCACCCAAGGCTTTGGCGCTCGCCCAGAGCAGCGCCTGCACCGGCTCGCTCTGGAGCCGGTCATCGGGATGCGCCCACGCGGCCATGGCCGGGAACTGCACCGTGACGTGCGCCACAGACGCATCGACCACGCCCTGCGCATCTGCCAAGGCAAACTCGGTGCGCTTGTGGATGGCGGCCTCCAAAGCCTTCAGGGTGCCGTGCCTGCCGTAGACGGCAACGGCCTCGAGATAGTCGGCGCGCGCTGCCGGGTCTTGCGCAATCCGGGTGTGAAACCGGCGCCACACCTGGGCAATGGCTTTGGCATCGTTCTCCAGCAGCTCGTAGGTGGTGGGCAAGCCCAGCTGGTGCAGCAAGCCCAGAGGGGCGCTGCGCAACAAAGCGGCGAACCAGCTGTGGAAGGTGCGCACCTGCACCGGCCGGCCGGTGGTCAGCAGCGCAGCGTGCAGCCCACGCAGGGTCTGGAGCTGGGCCTCGGTGATTTCGGTGCGGACGCCGCGCAGCTGCAGCTCGCGGCGCAAGGTGGCGTCATCCGCCTGCGCGAAGTTGCGCAGCCACTCCTGCAAGCGCTCGCGCATTTCACCAGCTGCTTTTTTGGTGAAGGTGATCGCCAGAATCTCGTGCGGGGCGGCCCCATCCAACAAGGCACGCACCATGCGCGACACCAGCATCCAGGTCTTGCCGGCACCGGCACAGGCCTCGACTGCCACGCTGCGACGCGGGTCGCAGGCCACCGCATAAAAGTCAGCCCGATCGACGTGGCGGCCGTTGATTTCGTAGGCTGCATCCATCCGCGCCGTCATAAGGGACTCCAAAAATCTTTGCGGCATAGGCCCCGTGCCTGGCAATAGTCGCAGGCCGGGCCATCGCCCAAGGCGGGGAGCGCATGGCCCTCGGCCACCCGCTGCATGTCATGGGCAATGCCTTCGATCAAGGCATCTCGCGCTTCCACAATATGGGTCTGCACTTGGGGCTGCGTACCCTCGCGCTCGCCAATATTGATGTAGGCCGCATGTACCGTGTCGTGCGGCAACAGGGCGGCGTAGAAGGCGATTTGCGTGTCCTCCATCGGGTTTTTCACCCGCTCCCTGGTTTTCCCCAAGGGTTCGGTTTTGTAGTCCAGCACGCAGATAGCGCCCTCCGGCCCGGTATCGGTGCGATCGATACGCCCCGCCAGAGTGACCGGCCCCACGGCCTGGGTGTGCGAGGTCTCACCACTTGCGAACGCCCAGCCTTGGCCCTCGTGTTTGCGCAACCAGACAAGATAGCCATCGCGCACGGCAGGCCAAGCGGCCGCAAAGGGCAAGAACTCGCCGTCCGGGAGGTCCATCGACGCAGTTACCGCATTTGCGGCCGACTGCAGCAGTGCGCTGCGCTGCGCAGCATCTCCGGTGGGAGCAGCCTGCAATTCAGCGTGAAAGGCCGCCAACACCGCGTGCAGCCAGACGCCGAAGTCGCGCTTGTCGACCTCGGCCTCCAGCTCATCAACCGAACTCAAACCCAATTGGCGCAAGGCGAAAAACCGGTAGGGGCAGGTGCGCATGTCTTCATAGGCGCTGGCAGACAGCTGCTTCAAAGGCAGCGCTTGCCCCTGGGGCTGCGGCGGCAACAAGGGTGCCAGGGCGATTCGCTGGTCGAGCCGGGGGTCGCTGGCAGTGCGGCCTGCCCCCTCGCCTGCCCATGACAAGCACTGCACCAGCGCACTGGGTGCCATGTGCTCGCCGGCGTCGTCACTCGTGCGCCACAGCACATCGCACACCGGCGCCCGCAAAGCCTGCCACCAGGCGGCGCGCAGCCGGGCTTCCAGCACTGCGCGGGAAGGTAAGCCCAAAGCCTCGCGCTGTGCAGGCGTCCAGACCCCGGGCGGTTCGGGGGAAGGGTTCAAGCGCACCTCGTCGCATCCGGCCAACACTACGGCGGCAAACGGGCGCGCCAGCATCTGGCTCATGGGGAGAATGACGACCTGCTCTTCGTCCGGGTATGCCGGCTGAAAACTTTGCGACTCCAGAACCTGATTCACCCAGGCGGTGAAGTCGCTGGCATCCAAGCGGGTGCCCGCCCACAAGGCGGCATCCAAATAATCAGCCCACGCCTGCGGCTCCGCAGGTAGCAAGCGCAGGGCGGCGAGCATGACGGTGCCGGCTTCATCGCCTTGCAGCGCGTTCCACGCGTCGGTGGCGTGGAGCGCTGCCTGCAGTGCGGCCAGCCATGCCGGCAGCGGGCGACTGCCCGACAAGGTGCTGCGCACCGCTTCGATACGGCTGCACAAGCCTTGCAATGCCGGTACTTTTTGCACCGGCAAGCAGTTCACCGCGTGCCGCCAGTCGCGGATCTGGGCGCGGCGCAGCACCGGCTCCAGCGCCGGCATCTCTAGGGCAAAGGCGGGGGCGAGCTTGAAAGCGTTCAGCACCTCGTCCGTGCTGGCATTCCAGGCCGCCGCGCGCAACAAGGCCATCAGCCCGGCACCGGCCAGGCTGGTGGAGAGCTTCCAACCGTTTTCATCCCGCATGGCAATGCCGGCCGCCTCCAGCATGGCGCGCATGCGGCGGGTCAAGGCCCGGTCAGAGGACACCAGGGCAACGGGGTAACGATCAGCTAGCACGTGAGCCACTGCACACGCCGCTGCGCGCTGGGCCTCGTCTTCCGCATCGGCGCAGGCATGCAGCTGCCACAGGCTGTCGGCCTGCGGTATCGCGCCACCTTGAGCCGCTTCGTCGTGGATCGATTCGTCCAGTCGGAAAAGCTGCGCTTTGTCGCCCCAATGTGCCTGCAATGCGGCCGCCAAGGGGTCGGCTGAAATGCCTTGCACCCACGCCACCGCATCCCAGGGCTCCAAGACGTCCGGGGCAAACAGCCCATCGGTGTTGTAAGCCGACACGGCGGCCCACTCGACTGCCACCCGCATGACCTGTGCCTCCCAGGCCACGGCCTGGGACTCCATACCGATACCGACCGCGCTACGGGCACTGGCGGCCCAGGCCGATCGACCTTGCGGGCCCGCAGCCGCCGCCCAGGGGGCCAGCTGCTGGGCGGTCTGGGCCAGCAAGCCCGCCAAAGAAGCGCGGTCGGCCATGCCGCTGTGGACCAAGAGCTGCTGGGCGGTCAGGCTGTCGAGCGCCATGTCGTGGCTGATATCAGTGGCTTGCAGCTCCGCCACGCCCAAAGAGGCCACCCAGTTCGACGTGGTCTCAAAGCGGGGCGCAAAGCCTTGGGGATAGCGGTCGGACCACAAGCGCCGCACCAGCGGCAAGAGCTGGGCATAAGGCAGCAACACCAGCGTGCGGCCGGGGTGGGCGCTACAGGCCTGCATCCAGATGGCGAGGCGGTCCAACAATCCCGTCTCAGGCGCGCACCACAGGGCCATAGCCGGATGGGTCGGTGGATAAGAAAAGGCCCGCAGCCCACGGGCTGCATCGTTTTTGGCTATGGATTCGATAGCCGGCGGGGCATCATGGGGGGGCTTGGTTTCTGTCACAATGCCGCAACTTTAGCTGCATTAGCACTCTTCCAAAGGAATCACCATGGCTAGCGAACTCATCAAACACGTCACAGACGCGACTTTCGAAGCCGACGTTCTGCAATCTGCACAACCCATCTTGGTGGACTACTGGGCAGAGTGGTGCGGCCCCTGCAAAATGATCGCCCCGATTCTCGATGAGGTGTCTGCCGCCTACGAAGGCAAGCTCCAGATCGCCAAGATGAATGTGGACGAAAACCGCGACATTCCTGCCAAATTCGGCATCCGCGGCATTCCCACCCTGATGCTGTTCAAGGACGGCCAATTGGCTGCCACAAAGGTCGGTGCGTTGAGCAAGGCTCAGCTCATTGCCTTCATCGACCAGCAACTGGCCTGATCCGCCCATAAACCATTGCAACCGCGCCGCTGCAGTGCGGTTGCAATTTCCTGTCATAATCATTGTGTCCACCCGCCAGATTGAAGGCGGTCAGCCAGATCAGGCTCAGGACACCGAGGCCAAGCTCACGGTCTTGCCTCAATCCCCACTCCCCTGAATTTTTAGACCACTCTGGTTTTTTGCCGATTTCCGGTTAACGCCCTGACGGGACCCACTCCATGCATTTAAACGAACTTAAAGCACTGCACGTGTCTGAAGTGCTCAAGCAAGCTGAAGAACTTGAGATCGAAAACACGGGCCGCATGCGCAAGCAGGAGTTGATGTTCGCGATCATCAAGAAGCGGGCGCGTGCCGGCGAGCAAATCATTGCCGACGGTGTTTTGGAAATTCTCCCGGATGGCTTCGGCTTCCTGCGCAGCCCGGACACCAGCTACACCGCCAGCACTGACGACATCTACATCAGCCCCAGCCAGGTACGTCGTTTCAACCTGCACACAGGTGACATGATTGAAGGCGAAGTGCGCACCCCCAAAGACGGCGAGCGCTACTTCGCACTGAACAAGCTGGACAAGGTCAATGGTGGCCCCCCTGAAGGTAACAAGCACAAGGTCATGTTCGAAAACTTGACGCCT
The DNA here is from genome assembly GCA_027483085.1 of Comamonadaceae bacterium. GTDB lineage: Bacteria > Pseudomonadota > Gammaproteobacteria > Burkholderiales > Burkholderiaceae_C > Allorhodoferax. The sequence continues at coordinate 5,000 of JAIXVK010000015.1, forward strand.
TTGTTCCCCAAGGTGCAGATGCGCCTCGAGCAGGATGGCCTCAAAACCGACGAAAATATCACCGGCCGCGTGATCGACATCATTGCGCCCATCGGCAAAGGCCAGCGCGCCTTGCTGGTCGCACCGCCCAAGAGCGGCAAGACCGTGATGATGCAGCACATCGCCCACGCAATTTCTGCCAACTATCCTGACAGCCACATGATGGTTTTGCTGGTAGATGAGCGCCCTGAAGAAGTGACCGAAATGCAACGAACCGTCAAGGGTGAGGTGATTGCCTCCACTTTCGACGAACCAGCTGCACGCCACGTACACGTGGCCGAAATGGTGATCGAACGCGCCAAACGCTTGGTGGAATTGAAAAAGGATGTGGTCATCCTGCTGGACTCCATCACCCGACTGGCACGCGCCTACAACAACGTGGTGCCCTCCTCCGGGAAGGTGTTGACCGG
>JAIXVK010000649.1 GCA_027483085.1 Comamonadaceae bacterium
GCTCTCTTTTTGATAGCTGCTTGCGCATATTCCGCGAGGGCTAGGCGTTGATTTTGCGCTGAATCCATTGAAAAAAATTTCTACATCTGCCCAGCCGCCCGCGGTCAAGTCCAAGCCGGCGGCGCGTGTGCGCAAACCTGCGGCGTCGGCCAGTCTGGCAACTGTCAAAAGCGGGCGTCAGCGCGCGGCAGCCCCTGATGCGCTTCCGGTGGAGCCTGTGGATACCAGTTACTTGCGCACGCTGGTGGGCTACAACGCCCGGCGCGCGTCACTCGCGATCATCGAGACCTTCATGGTGCGCATGGCGCCCTATGACCTGAAGGTGGTGGACTTCTCGGTGCTCTCGCTGGTCGCGCACAACCCCGGCATCACGTCCCGCCAGTTGTGCGCGGCACTCAACGTGCTGCCGCCCAACTTGGTGGGGTTGATTGCCGCACTGGAGCGGCGGGGTCTGATTGAGCGTTTGCCCCACCCGAGCGATGGCCGGGCCATGGGGGTGCACCTCACGCCCCAGGGTGTTGAGCTGATGGCGCAGGCCGAGCAAACGGCCTTTGGCCTCGAGATGGATGCCACCTCCCGCTTGACGGACGCAGAGCGCAAAACTCTGATCCGCCTGCTGCAAAAGGTCTATACCCCAGCCGACTGAGCGGCGCTTTACTCGCCGGCTACCGCCGTGGGATCCAGGCGCAGCAAACGCACCGCGTTGTCTTTCAGGATGCCGGGCATCACCTCGGGTTTGAAGCCTGCTTCTTGGAAGTCTTTCATCCACCGCTCCGGGGTGATGAGCGGGTAGTCCGAGCCAAACAAGACGCGGTCTTTGAGCAGGGTGTTGGCGTATTGCACCAGTTGCTTGGGAAAGTATTTGGGGCTCCAGCCCGACAGGTCAATCCAGACATTGGGCTTGTGGGTGGCCACGCTCAAGGCCTCGTCTTGCCAGGGGAAGCTGGGGTGGGCCATGACGATTTGCATGTCCGGGAAATCAATAGCTACATCGTCGAGGTGCATGGGGTTGCTGTATTCGAGCCGCAGCCCGCCGCCGCAGCGCATGCCGCTACCGATGCCACTGTGGCCGGTGTGAAAAATGGCCGGCATGCCGTATTCGGCGATCACCTCGTAAATGGGCCAAGCCATCTTGTCGTAGGGGTGGTAGGCCTGCACCGTGGGGTGGAACTTGAAGCCCTTGATGCCGTGCTCCTCGATCAGCTTGCGCGCCTCGCGCGCCCCCATCTTGCCTTTGTGCGGGTCGATGCTGGCAAAGGCCGTCATCATGTCGCTATTGGCTTTGGCGGCTTCGGCAATCTCTTCGTTGGGAATGCGGCGGCGGCCCATTTTCGATTCGGCGTCCACGGTGAACATCACCAAGCCGACTTTCTGTTCGCGGTAATAGGCCACGGTTTCTGCAATCGTGGGGCGGCGCCCGTTTTTGAAGTACTTGTCGGCGGCGCGGTCGTACTCCTCGCCGTAGTTGTCAAACGGGTTCCAGCAACTCACTTCCGCGTGGGTGTGGATATCGATGGCGCGCAGGTTTTGGTAGTCCATGGTTGTCTCCTGTGGGTTGTCTTGGGTCGCACGGGGGTAGCCTCCCTCATTGCGGACTTCCCGGGAAGGAAGCCAAGGGAAACTACCTAGAAAAAGAGCGCTCAAGTGGCTTGATTTGGTTATTAACTATAACCAAAATTGCGCCATTATGAAAACTTTCACGCAACACCCCGATATCCATTTCGAACGCCTCGGTGAGGAACAAGAAGTGGCGGTGATCCGCCTGACCCGCGGCGCCAAGCGCAACGCCCTGAACGACGGACTCATCCTCGCCCTGCGGGATCTGTTCGAAAACATGCCCGAAGGCGTGCGATCTGCCGTGATCGCCGGTGAGGGCCCGCATTTCTGTGCCGGTCTCGACTTGAGTGAGCTCAAAGAGCGTGATGCCGGCCAGGGCTTGCACCACTCCCGCATGTGGCACGCAGCGCTGGAGCGCGTGCAATACGGGCCGGTTCCCGTCATCGCAGCGCTGCAGCGCGCCGTGGTCGGCGGCGGGCTGGAGTTGGCCAGCGCTTGCCACATCCGCGTGGCCGATGCCTCGACTTTCTATGCATTGCCTGAAGGCTCACGCGGCATCTTTGTGGGTGGCGGCGGTGCTGTGCGCATTCCCCGTCTGATCGGTGCGGCCCGCATGACGGACATGATGCTCACCGGCCGGGTCTACAACGCGCAGGATGGCGAACGCATCGGTCTGGCGCAGTACCTCGTGCCCGAGGGCGCTGCATTCGACAAGGCGGTGGAGCTGGCCGTGCGGGTCGCACAAAACGCTCCGCTGACCAACTACGCCTTGATGCACGCCTTGCCGCGCATTGCAGAGCAACCGGCCGACCAGGGCTTTTTCACCGAAGCCATGATGGCCGCCATTGCCCAGAGCGCACCGGAAGCCAAGACCCGGCTGAACGACTTTCTGGAAGGCCGCGCCGCCAAGGTGCGCAAGCAGGACTGAGGCCATGAGCGACTTGCACATCCCTACCCCCCGCTACCGCGAGACCAAGTTCGGCGTTACCCGCATCACCGTCACGGACGGTGCGCCGGGTGTCCGTTATCTGCAGGCTGATTTGGCATTGGGCGCCTACGCCCGCAGGATTGCCGACTTTCTCGTGCATTGGGCTGAAGTCACACCGGACCAGACTTTTTTGGCCCGCCGCAAGCAGATGCCTGATGGCTCGACGGGCGAGTGGCTGCACATCAGCTACGCCCAGGCCCTTGCAAGTGCCCGCAGCATCGGGCAGGCGCTGCTGGACCGGGGCTTGAGCCCGGAGCGTCCGGTGGTCATCCTGAGTGAAAACAGTCTGGAGCACGCCATGATGGCGCTGGGCTGCCTGTATGCCGGCGTGCCCTACTGCCCGGTGTCCCCGGCCTATGCCACCGTGAGCCAGGACTACGAAAAACTGCGCCACGTGATGGAAACCCTGACCCCGGGGCTGGTGTTTGTGGCAGATGCCTCCCGGTATGGCGCAGGCGTCGCCGCTACCGTGGGGTCCGATGTGGAGGTCGTGGCGGCCGCCGGGCACATGCAAGGCCGGCAGGCAAGCTCCTATGCGGATCTGTTGGCCACATCGGCCACCCCCGCGGTGGACGCTGCCATGCACGCCACCGGCCCCGGCACCATCGTGAAGTTTTTGTTCACCAGCGGCTCGACCAAGCTGCCCAAGCCGGTCATCAACACACAGCGCATGTGGTGCGCCAACCTGCAGCAGATCTCCCTGTCGCTGCCCGTGTTTGCCGAGGCGCCGCCGGTGCTGGTGGACTGGCTGCCCTGGAACCACACCTTCGGCGGAAACCACAATTTCGGGCTCACCCTGCAACACGGTGGCACGCTCTACATCGATGACGGCAAGCCCACGGCGGCCCACATCGGCGAGACGCTGCGCAACCTGCGGGAGATCGCGCCGACGGTGTACTTCAATGTGCCCACCGGCTTTGAAATGATTGCCACGGCGATGGAGTCCGATGCGCAGTTGCGCACCACCTTGCTGTCGCGCCTGAAGGTGTTCTTCTATTCGGGTGCCGGTTTGTCCCAGCCCGTGTGGGACAAGCTGCATGCCATCCAGGAGTCCGCCATCGGCGAGCGCATTGTGATGGCCACCGGGTTGGGCATGACCGAGTCATCGCCTTCTGCCATGTTCGTGAACAGCCCGGATGTGGCGTCCGGCGACATCGGTGTGCCGGTGCCGGGTATGACGCTCAAGCTGGTCGAGGTGGATGGAAAAACTGAAGTGCGCTACCGCGGGCCCAACGTGACTCCCGGCTATTGGCGTACCGAGGCTGCTACGCGGGACGCATTTGATGAGGAAGGCTATCTGTGCACTGGCGATGCGGTGAAGTGGATTTCCGAGTCTGATATCCACCGTGGACTGCGCTTTGATGGCCGGATCGCGGAGGACTTCAAGCTCTCTACCGGTACCTTCGTCAGCGTGGGCCCCATGCGCGCCAAGATCGTGGTGTCGGGCGCGCCCTACATCCAGGACGCGGTGATTACCGGACTGAATCGTAAAGAAGTCGGGGCTCTGCTGTTCTTGTCTGCGGCTTGTCGCGACGTCGCAAATCTTCCTGCGGATGCGCCTTGGGCGGATGTGGTCCAGAGTGCGCCAGTGCGCCAGCGTATAGAGGCCGTTATCGACCAGCTGGCCCGCGAAGCCACAGGCAGTGCAAGCCGCATCGCCCGCGCACTGCTGATGGTGGAGCCACCGTCCGCCGAAAAGGGCGAGATCACCGACAAAGGCTCGCTGAACCAACGGGCTGTCTTGAAACACCGCCACACCTTGGTTGAGGGGCTGCACGACGACGCCCTGCCTTTCATCATCAAACCCACGGCCTGAGTGCGCCTCAGCCCAGGAAGAAGACATGCATATTCAAGGACAAACCGCACTGGTAACCGGTGCAGCATCGGGTTTAGGTGAGGCGACTGCCCGCGAGCTGGCCAGACTGGGCGCAAAAGTCGCCGTGCTGGACATCAATGAAGCCCAAGCAGAAACCGTGGCGTCCGCGATCCGGGCAGAGTTCGGTGAGGACCGTGCCATCGCGCTGCGTTGCGACATCACGCAGACTGACAGCGTGCAAGCTGCTTTAGATGCATCCGAACGCGCCTTGGGTGCCGCGCGCATCCTGATGAACGTGGCCGGCATCGGTAGCGCCAAGCGCGTGGTGCAGCGGGATGGAAGTGCCGCACCGCTCGAAGATTTCGCACGCGTGGTCTCCATCAACCTCATTGGCGCATACAACATTAGCCGTTTGTTTGCGGCAGCCTGCAGCAAGCTGGCGCCGCTGGACAACGGCGAGCGTGGCGTGATGATGTTCACGGCATCGGTCGCCGCGTTTGATGGCCAAGTGGGTCAGCAGGCCTACAGCGCATCCAAGGGCGGTCTGGTCGGCATGACGCTGCCCATGGCCCGGGACCTCGCGCAGCACGCGATTCGGGTGTGCACCGTAGCCCCCGGCTTGTTTGCCACCCCCTTGATGAAGGAGTTGCCGGAAGCCGTACAGCAATCTCTTGCGGCCAGCATCCCCTTTCCGCCCCGTTTGGGCAAGCCACAAGAGTTCGCCGAGCTGGCCTGCCACATCGTGACCAATGGGCACCTCAATGGCGAGGTGATCCGGCTTGATGGCGCGCTGCGCATGGCGCCGCGCTAACTCAGCAGCATTTCTTTCCCTGTGCAACCTGCCAATTAAAAATAGGAGACAACCATGTTCACTCGCAGGCAACTCATCCAGGCCTTGGGCAGCAGCGCTGCTTTGGGCGCGCTGTATCCACTCACTGCGCAAGCGCAGGTAGACCAAGTCAAGGTGTACTTCGGCTTTCCGCCGGGCAGTTCCGGCGACACCGTGGCGCGCCGGGTCGCGGAAAAGTGGGCGGGTACGCCCTTCAGTAAAAACGCAGGCATTGTGGAAAACAAGCCCGGTGCTGGTGGTCGTATCGCCCTCGAGGCCCTCAAAAGCGCGCCGGCCGATGGCTCGGTGCTGGCGCTCTCGCAGGTGTCAGCGCTTGCGAACTATCCGCACATCTTCAGCAAGATGCCCTATACCGACAAGGATTTTGCCCCTGTCTCCATCGCAGCCATCATGCACCACGGTCTGGCGGTGGGCCCCATGGTGCCTGCCAATGTCCGGACAGTGAAGGATTTCCTGGCGTGGGCCAAGGCCAA
>JAIXVK010000443.1 GCA_027483085.1 Comamonadaceae bacterium
GCTGACGGTTGCCAATACCGAAACCATCACCGGCAACTCCGGCGGTGACAGCATCACCCTGAGCACCACAGCCAACAGCGGCGATATCGTCAACTTGGGCGCCGGAACAGACAGCCTTGCTCTCTCCAACGGCGCCAACGTCGTCACCGCTACCGGCGTCGAGTCGGTCACCGGGGGAACCGCTGCCGATACCGTCACCTTTGGTGCCGCGATTGCCGGTGCTACCGTCAACCTGGGATCTGGCTCGGACAGCCTGACCTTGGCCAATGGCACCAACACCATTACGGCTGCAGGTATCGAAAGCATTGCCGGCAATGCGGGCAACGACACCGTTGCGCTGACCGGCACCGTGACCGGCGCCACCTATGACTTGAAGGCCGGTACCGACACCCTGACCCTGGACGCCGGCGCCGGCGCCAACACCCTGACTGCCAGCGGCGTCGAGACCCTGACCGGCGGCGGCGGGGATGACGATGTCACCCTGACCGGTGGCGTGACCGGCGGCTCCTACACATTGGGCGCCGGCACGGACAAACTGACCTTGGGCGGCGCCTCCACCCTCACGCTGGACGGCAGCATCGAATCTCTGGTCGGCAGTACCGGCGCAGACACCATCACCATGAGCGCGGCGGTAGCCACCGGCACCACCATCGATTTGGGACTCGGATCAGACAAGCTGAACCTTGCCGACGGCGGCAACACCGTCACCTTGAATGCATCGGTGGAGACGCTGGTGGGCGGCGCAGGCGCAGACCTTATCACCTTGACGCAAAGCGTGATCAACATGCAGGTGGACAGCGCGGGCGGAGCCGATCAGCTGGTGCTGGCCAACGGCGCCAACATTTTGCAGGTATCGAACCTGGAGTCCATCACCGGCAACGCTGGGGCAGACCAGATCACTTTGCGCACCGGTGTCACCAACGGCCAGTTCAACCTGGCCGCGGGCACGACAGACCGGATTGTGTTGTCCGATGCCGACAACAGCCTCACCACCACCGCGGTCGAAACAGTCACCGGCGGCACCGGTGCCGACACGCTGGTTTTGGCGGACACCAGCACCGGTGGCGTCTTCAACTTGGGGGCCGGCACTGACACCCTAACGCTGTCCACTGGCGCCAATACCCTCACCGCCTCCAACATCGAAAGCATCACCGGCGTCGGTGGCGATGACACCGTGACGCTGGGCGCTGCAAGCACCAATACCGTGATTGACCTGGCCGGTGGTACCGACCAACTGAACCTTGCCGATGGCACCAACGCCATTACCGCCAGCAACGTGGAAACCATTGTGGGCAACTCCGGTGCCGACACGGTCACACTGGGCGCAGCCCAAGGTGCCGGTGACATTGACCTCGGAGCAGGTGCCGCCGACAAACTGATCCTGGCAGCAGGCGGCAACACCCTGACGGTAGCGGGCGCGGAAAGCCTCCTGGGCAACGGCGGAGCAGACGTCATTACGCTGGGCGCAGGCATCTCCAATGCCCTCATCGACTTGGGTGCCGGCGCTGACGTGCTGACACTCTCGGTCGAAAACCACAACATCACCGTCTCGAACATTGAAACACTCACCGGTGGCGTCGGTGACGACGTGGTGACCTTCAACACATTGACCACCACCGCCGGCGTTTACGACCTTGGCGTGGGCAACGACCAGGTGATCCTGGGCAACGGCACGGCTGCCAACGGCATCACCGTCAGCAACGTCGAAAGCTTCACCGGTAGTTCCGCGGCAGACACCGTGACCTTCGCGGCCGCTGTCGCCAGCGGCACGGTCAACCTTGGTGTAGGCGCCGACAGCCTGACCTTGGCAGCAGGCGGTAACACCCTCACCGTGTCCGGCACCGAAAGCATTACCGGCGACGCAGGCGCAGACAACATCACCCTGGCCGCAGCCATCAACGGCGCGACCATCAATTTGCAAGGCGGCGCCGACCAACTGACCTTGGCGAACGGTACCAACGCTATCACTGCCACGCAGGTGGAGTCGATCACCGGCGGAAGCGGCTCAGACGCGGTCACGCTGGGTGCAGGCACGACGCTGGGCACTATCGATCTGGGCAGTGGCACAGATACCCTGGCCCTCTCTGCCGACGGCGGAACCTACACCGTCACCGGCGTAGAAACCACGACCGGTGGCGTGGGCGCCGACCTCGTCACACTGGGCAGCGCCGGCAGCGGCATGACCGTGACACTGGGCGCAGGCACTGATGCACTGACGCTGGCAAACGGCACCAACACGGTGACCGCGGTCGATGTCGAAAGTGTGACCGGCGGCGCTGGCGCCGACACGCTGGTACTGACCAATGTGGCTAACACCCTCACGACTGCGGGGGTGGAATCCATCGTCGGCGGCACCTTGACTGACACTCTTGCCCTTACGGACATCACCAATGCACTGACCGTTTCGTCGATTGAAAGTATCAACGGCGGCACCTTGGACGACAGCATTACCCTCGGTGCTGCAGTCACAGGAGCGGTCTTTGACCTCAAGGCCGGTATCGACACCTTGCGCCTGGCAAGCGGCACCAATAGCCTGACAGCCACCGGCATCGAGAGTGTCGTCGGTGGCGGCGGAACCGACACGCTGACCTTGGCGGGCAATGGGTCGGCACTCACAGTGTCTGCCATCGAAACCATTGTGGGCAGCACCGGCAATGATGCGGTGACCCTCAGCACCATTGTCAGTGGCGGCAGCTTCGATCTGGGCAGCGGCACCGACACCCTGAATCTCGCCAACGGTGGCAACACCTTGACAGTGAGCGGCAACATCGAGACCGTGGTGGGCGGCTCGGGCAATGATTTGATCACCGTCGGCAGCGCAGTTACGGGTCTGACCTATGACCTGGGCGGCGGCACTGCAGACCGACTGACGCTCTCCAGCGCGGGCACCAACACCATCACTGCGGTCGGAATTGAAACCATCCAGGGTGGCACATCCAGCGACAACATTACCTTTACTGCTGCAGCCTCCGGCATCAGCATTGACCTCGGTGCCGGCTCCGACGTCATCAACCTGGCAGACGCGGCCAACACCCTCTCACTGAACGCCACGGTGGAGACCGTGGTGGGCGGTACGCTGACTGATGCGATAACCCTCACCACTGCAGTGACAGGGGGCGTGTACCAGCTCGGCTCCGGCACCGACAGCCTGACCTTGACCAGCACCGCGGCCAACTCCTTGACCGCCAGCGACATTGAAAACATCACCGGCGCCAACGGCGACGACACCATCGCGTTAGGCAGCACTATCACCGGCGGGGTCATCAACCTCAACGCCGGCAACGACAGCCTGACCCTGTTCAACGGCACCAACAGCCTGACCGCAACCGGCATTGAGTCCATCACCGGTGGCGGTGGCGACGACTCCGTGACACTGGGCACTGCCGTGAGTGGTGGCACCATTTCCCTCGGAGCGGGTAGCGACACCTTGACCCTGGCGGGTGGCGTGGGCTCCACATTGACCCTGGACACCACGGTAGAGACCGTCGTGGGCAGTGCCGGCAACGACACCATCAACCTGAGTGCCACCGTCAACAGCGGCAGCTACGACCTGGGCGCAGGCGCAGGCGACCGATTGAACCTGTCGGGCGGCAACAATACGCTCACACTGGGCAACAGCATTGAGAGCCTGACTGCCGGCGCAGGCAATGACACCATCGTGCTCACGGCCGGTGTGGCCAATATGCGCCTCGACCTGGGTGACGGTACAGACAGCCTCACTCTGGCTAATGCCTCCAACAGCGTGACACTGTCCAACGTGGAGTCGGTCACTGGAAACGCAGGGGTTGATCAAGTCACACTCCTCACGACACTGAGCAGCGGCCAAATTAATCTGGGCGCAGGCACGGCCGACAAGGTCACCCTGACCAACGGTGCCAACACCCTGAGCACTACCGGTGTTGAAACCGTCCTGGGCGGCACCGGGACTGACACCCTGACCTTGGCGGATGCAGCCACTGCGAGCCAGATCGACTTGGGTGCAGGCACGGACGTGCTGAACCTCGGCAACTTTGCCAACACACTGACCGTCAAAAACGTGGAAACCCTGGTGGGTAACGCCAACGCGGACACGGTCGCCTTGGGTAACAGCGTCACCGGCGCACAAATCGACCTCGGTGCCGGTGCCGACGTTCTGACCCTCTTCGATGCACCCAATAACCTGACGATCACCAACGTAGAAACCGTGGTCGGTGACTCCGGCGCAGACACGGTCA
>JAIXVK010000278.1 GCA_027483085.1 Comamonadaceae bacterium
GTGTATCTGGATCCGCCAAGCTTGGACCTCTGGCCCAACGTCAACTGGACACCTGACTACGAGACCAGCAAAAAAGTGGACCTCAATACCCTGACCAAGGAAGAAGTCGCCAGCTGGAAACCAGGCCAGACTTTGTTGTTGAACGGCAAGATGCTCACCGGCCGCGATGCCGCGCACAAACGCATCCAGGGCATGCTGGCCAAGGGCGAAAAGCTGCCCGTGGACTTTGCAAACCGGGTGATCTATTACGTCGGACCCGTTGACCCGGTTCGCGATGAAGCCGTGGGCCCCGCCGGCCCGACAACCGCCACCCGCATGGATGGATTCACCGAGATGATGCTGGCGCAAACCGGACTGATTGCCATGATCGGCAAGGCAGAGCGCGGCCCCGTCGCCATCGAAGCCATCAAGAAGCACCAGAGCGCCTACCTGATGGCGGTGGGCGGTGCGGCCTACCTGGTATCCAAAGCCATCAAGACCGCCAAAGTGGTCGGTTTTGAAGACATGGGCATGGAAGCGATTTACGAGTTCGACGTGGTTGACATGCCTGTCACCGTGGCGGTGGATGCCGGTGGCACCAGCGCCCACATCACAGGGCCTGAGGAGTGGAAAAAGAAGATCGCCACCGGCGAGTTCAAGTCCATTCCTGTCACTTCGCGTTAAGCCATTGCCGATCGAGAGCATGCACCCCATCGGGGTGTTTGACAGCGGCCTGGGTGGCCTGAGCGTCCTGCGGGCGCTCAGGGCCGAGTTGCCGCTGGAGAGGTTTGTCTATGTCGCCGACAGTGGCCATGCGCCCTATGGTGAGCGGGATGACGATTACCTGATCCATCGGTCCGGCACGATCAGCCGCTGGCTGCAAAGTCAGCACCAGATCAAAGCACTGGTCGTAGCCTGCAACACGGCAACCGCGGCAGCTATTCATGTGCTGCGAGCAGAGCACCCTGGGTTGCCCATCATCGGCATTGAGCCGGCACTCAAACCAGCCGTGGCAGCGAGCCAAACAGGCGTGATCGGGGTGATGGCAACGCCAAGCACCCTGAAGAGCGAGAAGTTCCAGCGTTTGCTGGCCAGCCTGCAAGGCCAAGCACGATTTGTTCTTCAACCCTGCCCCGGACTTGCACTAGCCATTGAACAATTAGACGCTACAAAAACAGGAGCGTCTTGCGCAACATTCACGGGGGCCATGGGCGCTTTTGGCACTCAAACTGGCGAGATGGACACCTTGGTATTGGGCTGCACACACTACCCATTTGCCGAGTCTCCACTGCGCATGGGAACCGGAGATAAGGTGCGCTATCTGGAAGGCGGCGCACCGGTCGCTCGCCAGACACGACGACTGCTAGCGGAGGCCGATCTTCTGCAGACCCAAGAATCTACCGATACAGGTCGGATTGACTTCCACAGCACTGGCGATCCACAAACATTAGCCCGTGCGGCTGAGCACTGGCTTGGGATCTCAGATACCACGCATGAATTGAGGATTTAGGGAAAGAGAGCGACTTGGCGTGCCCGGAGGGGATCGAACCCCCGACCCACAGCTTAGAAGGCTGTTGCTCTATCCGACTGAGCTACGGGCACAAAGAACAAAGGCCCCAAAGCGTTAAAACTTCAGAGCCTTTGATTTTTAAAAAGTGGTCGGGGCGGCGGGATTCGAACTCGCGACCCTCTGCTCCCAAAGCAGATGCGCTACCAGGCTGCGCTACACCCCGACAGCCGGTATTCTAACCTGATAAAACCGCTGTTTCCAGCTTCGTCATCGTTTTTTTGCACCTCCCTTCCATGCCTACATCGTCACCCCTGCTGCCCTGGTTGGAACCCGGCGAATCATTTCCGAGTACCTCTGCGGCTTGGGGAGAGGACTCGCCGGCCCCGGGCTTGCTCGCAGCCGGCGGCGATCTGGAGCCCGCCACACTGCTCCGCGCCTACTCCAATGGCATCTTTCCCTGGTACAGCGAGGGCCAACCCACACTTTGGTGGAGCACAAGCCCACGAATGACACTGTGGGTGGATGAGTTCCGGCTCCACAGGTCACTCAAGAAAACCGTCCGACGTTTCCGGGACACCCCGGGTTCTGAAATACGGGTGGACAGCTCTTTCGAAAAAGTCATTGAAGCCTGCTCTTTGACCCCTCGCGATGGACAAAACGGCACATGGATACTGCCGGAAATCCGGGCGGCATATCTGCGCTTGCACCATGCAGGGCACGCACACAGCATTGAGACTTGGCAAGATGGTGAATTGGTCGGCGGCTTGTACTGCGTCTGCATTGGTCACGCCGTGTTTGGCGAATCCATGTTTTCAAGGCGAACCGACGCATCCAAACTGGCTTTGGCCGCATTAGTGGCGATTGCCCGCCACCACAAGGTCGCATGGATTGATTGCCAGCAGGTCACCTCACATCTGGCCTTCATGGGCGCACGGCCGATCGACAAAAAGGCATTCCAACAATGCCTCGACTCCGCCATACCGAAGCCGCCCATCCAGTGGGACTTTGACAGCCTATACTGGAATTACTTGTAGTCAGCTTGCGAAACTCTGCCATGACCGATCTGACGGATCTCCCCATCCAAACACTGCAGTTTTATGCCACTGCGCCGTACGACTGCAGTTACCTTGCGGACCGACAAGCCCGCTCCCAAGTAGCCACACCCAGCCACATTATTGACACGGCGACCTACTCCAGCCTCGTTGAGAAGGGCTTTCGGCGCAGCGGCATGTTCACCTACCGCCCTTACTGTGACGGCTGCCAGGCCTGCACCCCGCTACGCATTCCGGTGGAACAATTCCAAGCCAACAAGAGCCAGAAGAGAGCAGCAAGACAGCACGCCAACTTGCAGGCCCGCGTACTGAACCTCGGCTTTTCGAGAGAACACTACGACCTCTATCTGCGCTACCAACTCGCCAGACATGCCGGAGGCGGTATGGATGAGGACAGCATCGATCAGTACATTCAGTTTTTGCTGCAGAGTCGCGTGAACTCCCGCTTGGTTGAGTTTCGAGAAGCGACAGATAGCGAGCAAAGTTTGGGTGCACTCAAAATGGTGTCCATTTTGGATGTCCTCGACAACGGCCTATCCGCGGTGTACACCTTTTTTGCTCCTGATGAAGGCGCCAGCTATGGAACCTTCAATGTGCTGTGGCAGATTGAGCAGGCCAAACAGCTTGGGCTGCCTTATGTTTACTTGGGCTATTGGATTGAGAGCAGCCCGAAGATGCAATACAAGGCCAACTTCAAACCGCATGAAATTTTGGTTAATGGCAACTGGAATGCAACAGGGCTATTGAACCCACAGGTGTAGGGGCTTTGACGGGTTAACATCGGCCACGAAGCACCATGACTAAAAAAGAACACGACCCCCAATCCGCCCCCGCAGTTCAAGTGCTGGAGCGCATGTTCACGTTGATTGACGTTCTCGCTTCCAGAGAAGAGGCGATCCCGCTGAAAGAGATCAGTGAACGCGCTGGTCTGCATCCATCTACAACGCACCGGATCTTGAATGACCTGGTGTCCGGGCGGTTTGTCGATCGCCCTCAATCAGGCAGCTACCGCCTCGGGATGCGCCTGTTGGAACTGGGGAATCTTGTGAAGGCCCGCCTGAACGTCCGTGACGCGGCGCTGGGCCCTATGCGCGAGCTGCACAAGCTAATTCAGCAGCCCGTTAACCTGAGCATGCGCCAGGGCGATGAAATCATCTATGTCGAGCGTGCCTACAGTGAACGTAGCGGCATGCAGGTTGTCAGGGCGATTGGCGGACGCGCACCACTACACCTCACCTCAGTGGGCAAATTGTTCTTGGCCGCAGATGATCCCCTGCGCATTCGTTCTTATGCCACCAGAACAGGGCTGCAAGGCCACACCAAAAACAGCATCACCGACTTGGA
>JAIXVK010000298.1 GCA_027483085.1 Comamonadaceae bacterium
AGCCGGGACTTTCATTAGCAAATTTGATCCAGCGCAATGTGCCACAAGCTACAGGGCCTCTGGTGTACGAATCGCGCCGAAGTCGATAGCCTCGGGCTTTTGTACACCTTGAAAGGCGGCTGATATGAAGATTCTCCTGGCGGTTGATGGAAGTGCTTACAGCAAGAAAATGTTGGCCTATCTGGTGAATCACGACACCTTGTTCACCCCTTCCAATGAGTACACCGTGCTCACCGTACCGTTTGCAGTACCCCCAAGGGCGCGTGCTGCTGTGGGCAAAGCGATCGTCGAAAAATACTATGCCGACGAGGCTGAGAAGGTTATTGCCCCGATCGACAAGTTCTTGCAGCGCCACAACATCAGCGCCAAGAGCATGTGGAAAGCAGGCTCGCCGGGCGAGGTGATTTCCAAGATCGCGACAGAGGGCAAATATGACCTCGTCATCATGGGTTCGCACGGCAATGGCGCGGTTGCCAGCTTGGTGATGGGTTCTGTCGCCACCCAGGTGCTGGCGCATTGCAAAGTGCCTGTGTTGTTGGTGCGCTGATACCGTCAAGCAGAAGCCGAATCCGAGGCTGAATCCAAAAGTCATCGGCGTGCGTATCCGGTGGATGAACCACCGGATTAGCCTCTTCTTTGCACTCTTGACCACCCTGGCGAACCCCGCAGCCCTGGCTGCCGGCTTTTCGCCCGTGGATGTGTTGAATTTTTTAACCCCCTCACGGACCCACACCTTGCACGAGGGCGTGACCTACGGCCCACTACACCGCCAGCGCCTGGATGTGTATGTGCCACGCGCCGCGCAGCCGGCCAAGGGGTGGCCTGTGGTGGTGTTTTATTACGGTGGCTCATGGAACCGCGGCGAGCGGGCGCAGTACCGCTTTGTGGGGGAGGCGCTGGCCTCGCGCGGAATACTCACCCTGGTGGCCGACTACCGGCTGTACCCCGAAGTGCGCTACCCCGATTTTTTGCGGGACAGCGCGGCCGCCTTGTCATACGGGTTGGACCATGCCGCCGACTGGGGCGGCAACCCCGACAAGGTGTATGTCATGGGGCACAGTGCGGGCGCCTACAACGCCGCCATGATGGCGCTGGATCCTCGTTGGTTGGCCGCCCACGGGCGCTCACCCCAGCAATTGGCCGGCTGGATTGGCCTGGCCGGCCCGTATGACTTTTTGCCTCTGACCAATCTAGACGCCATGCCGGTGTTCCACCACCCGAACTACCCCGCCAACTCCCAGCCACTCGACCATGTACAGCCGGGCGCCCCTCGTGCCTTGCTGCTGGCCGCTTTGGAAGATGACTTGGTCAATCCCCAGCGCAATACCGCGGGTATTGCTAAGCGCCTGGGCGCTGCTCAGGTGCCGGTGCTGGTCAAAATGTACACCCGGGTGAACCACATCACGCTGGTGGCAGCTTTGTCACGCCCCTTGCGGTGGATGGCGCCGGTGCTGGACGATGTGGTGCAGTTCATTCAAGGGCCGGCCAGCCATTAAAACTTGTGGCGGTAGCCAAAGCTCAGAAAGTCTTCGCCGTTGGCCCCGTAATTGTTGAGCAGGTCGTAAATCGCACAACGGTGGTGCAAGCGCACAAAAAACTCGTGCGCGGTGGCCTTCGGGCTCGAGAAAGCCGCCTCTACAAACAAGTAGTTCAGGGTGCGGCTGCCGCGTCCGTCCGGCCCCGTTTCCATAGGGCCGACTCGGCTGGTGTACGACACGCCCAGGGGCGCCAGCCGGATGTCGGTGCGCAAAACATCCCGCCAAGGAAAGCCACTCCAGCGCAAAGCGGGCGCGAAGGCAACCTCTGTCAGGTTGGCCAAGCCGCTTTGCTGGCCCGCCATCGCATCCAACTCAATGGCGATAGGCCACTCTGGGTGGCGCCATACGGTTTTACTGCCGGTGACAGCGAGCATGTAGTGCTCGGCGTAATTTGCGCGACCTGCCAATGCGCCTGCAGGCTCCGCGTCGTGGTACTTGCCAACATAAGTGCCGATGCTCCAGTCGAACTCGTCAGCGTTTGCTGGGCTGATAGCCCCCACGCCGATAGCCCCCACGCCGATAGCCAAGCTCCACATGAGCCAAGCGGCGGCGTGCTTAGTCCGCCTGAAGTGGGGCAGCCTTAGGGGAACAGGCAGGTGGAGAAGTGGCATAGCTTAGAAAGTCGAAGGAGTAGTAGAGCAGTTACAAATGGTAGCTATAGCCCCCAGATTGCCGCAAGCTCGACCGAAAATCCCCGCGAACGCAATGTCTTCAGCAAGAGCCCGCGCGTTTCAAGCCTGGGCATAGCCCGAATGGATGCCCCCTGCGTACGCTGGCGCACTGAGTGGAATCAGCCCACGCAAAACAATGGCTCCGAGCGCTCAAGGTGTCATCTTGATGCAGGCTCAATCAACCCATGCACGGGAGCCCCCATGAAACTAAAAGCCCTTTCCATCGCCACTTTGCTGTGCCTGTCTGCCGGCTCGCAAGCCGGAACCATGAGTGTGTTTTTGAACGAAACT
>JAIXVK010000114.1 GCA_027483085.1 Comamonadaceae bacterium
AGCTGCCACATGATCAGGCCACCACCCACCAAAGCCACACCGGGCCAGCCATAGTGCCGGTAGCCGAGGATCAATGCCGCCAAAGCGGCCAGCGGAATCACAATTCGTTGGATTTTTTGAAACATCATCGGGCGATTTTCGCAGGCTCCGGCGCCGCTGCAATCAAACGCCCTACGCGCTGCACTGCCACTAGGCGGGCTCGGCCATCGGCCAGGACACCTGTACCTGCAAGCCGCCCAAGCTTGCAGAGTGTGTGACCTCCACCTGCGCCCCCGTGGCCTGCGCAATGCGCCGGACGATAGACCAGCCCAAGCCACTCCCGGTCTGCGCCGTCCCTAGCACCCGGAAAAAGCGCTCACCCAGCCGGGCCATCTCGGCCGGCGACAAGCCCGGCCCACTGTCCTGCACCGTGAGCTGCACCCAGCCCCGCACCACAGCCACCGACACCGCTATGCGTGCACCGTCGCCCGCATAGCGCGAGGCGTTGTCCAGCAGATTGCGCAGCAGGACCCGCGGCAACACCTCGTCAATTGCGACCGGGCAAGGCTGCGGCGCTTGCAGCTCGAGGTCCTGGCCCCGCGCCAAGGCCTGTGGCGCCATGTCTGCGGCGACGCTGCGCGCCAGCGCACTCAGGTCTGTGCGCCCCGAGGCGGCTGCACTGGCAGGTGCATCCAAGCGGGCCAGCGTGAGCAGCTGATCCACCAAACGCGCCGCACGGTCACAGCCGGCCAGCGTGTTCTGCAAGGCATGGCGACGCTCATCCGCATCGTCCACCGCGCCCATGGCGACCTGCGCCTGGGTGCGGATCGCGGCAATCGGGGTGCGCAACTCATGAGCGGCATCGGCGGTAAAGCGCCGCTCGGAGGCCACCATGCCCTCGATGCGCCGCAACAGGGCATTGAGCTCGTCGACCATGGGGCGCATTTCTGTGGGCAGGCTGTCGCTGGGCAGCGGCACGATGCTGTCCGGTGCGCGGCTGCGCAAGCTGTGGCCCAGGGCATCCAGCGGCGCCATGGCTTTGCGCACCGCCCACCACATCAGCGCGGCCAACAGTGGCAAGGCCAACATCGAGGGCAGCAACATGCCGCGCAACACCGCCCGCAAAATGCCGTCGCGCGAATCAAGCTGCTCGCCCACATACACCTGGATATCGCGCTTGCTGCCCCGGGTGGCAAACACGCGCCAGCGGTCGCCGTTGTCCAGGGTCACCGTGTCAAAGCCGCGCGTCTCCCGGCTCATGGGCCTCTGGCCCGCATTGCCGGAGCGGGCGACCAGCACCCCTTCGTGAAACACCTGAAATGCCACCCGCGGCGCGTATTTGTGCAGCACCGGGGCTTCTTCTTCGTTCTCGTCATCGTCCACATGGCTTTGCTGCACTACCAGCAAGGCGGCAGCCTGGGCGAGATGGCTGTCCAGCAGCTCGTCGAGCTCGTGGCGGGCATCCACCCAGGTCCAGGCGGCGGCTGCCAGCCACACCAGTGCCACACCGGCCGACAAATAGGCCAGCAGCCGCAGCTGCATCGAGTGGAGTGCAGGCAGTCTCACAAGCCCGCCTTCGGGTTGAGGATGTAACCCACGCCCCGCACGGTCTGGATCACGTCGGCCTGCAATTTGCGGCGCAGGTGGTGGATATGCACCTCAATGGTGTTGCTCTCTACCTCCAGCCCCCAGCTGTACATCTGCTGCTCCAGCTGTTCGCGTGACAGCACCCGGCCGGCGCTGCGCATCAAGGCGTGCAGCAAATCAAACTCGCGGGTCGATAAAGGCACTACCGCCTCCAGCCAGGTGACTTGCCGGGCAGAGGGGTCCAGCCGCAGCGCGCCGGCCTGCAAGATGTCTTGGGCCACCCCGTGCGAGCGGCGCACCAGCGAGCGCAGCCGCGCGGCCAGCTCGTGCAGGTCTACCGGTTTGAGCACATAGTCGTCAGCCCCGGCGTCCAGCCCGCGGATGCGGTCGGGCACCGCGTCCCGGGCAGTCAGCACCAACACCGGGGTGGTGTTGCGGGCGGCGCGCAGGGCCTGCAGCACCTCCATGCCGTCTTTGCCGGGCAGACCCAGGTCGAGCACAGCGGCGGCGTAGTCCACCGCGCGCAGCTCGCGTTCGGCGGCCACGCCATCGCGCACCCAGTCCACCTGAAAACCTGCCTGCCGCAGGCCGGCGCGCAGGCCATCGCCCAGCATGGAGTCGTCTTCAGCCAACAGGATACGCATGGGTTATTCCATCAAAAACTCGGGGCGCGCAGTGGGTGCGCCATCTCATTTTGCACCCGCGTTGTGCGCGCATCTCTCGCGTGCGACTCAATCAGCATCGTCAGATTCGCGCCCGCTCAGCAAGTCGCTCACCGCCTGCGCAGAGACCAAGCCTTTGGGGGACTGCTGCCACTCCCAGCTCCAATAGCCCAGCACCGCCACCAAGACCAAGACGGCCAACCACGCGTGGTTGCGCGTGACCAGGTCCGGGCCGGGGCCCTCAGTACGGCCATGCACCATGGGCATCGCCATGTTTTTGTGGCGCAACACGCTCATGACCGCAATCAGCGCAATATGGGCCAGCACCAGCACCAAAAAGGCATCGCCGATCACCCCATGCACATCCTCCAGCCAGTCGCCCCACTCGTTGTAACTGCCATAGCCGCTGAGCGTGAGGGGCAC
>JAIXVK010000255.1 GCA_027483085.1 Comamonadaceae bacterium
CGCACCGGACAGCACCGTGCCGCTGCCCCGCGACAGCCTGCCCACAGAAATGCGCCCCATGGTCGACGAGCTCAATGCCCTGTTCCGGCGCATCGAGGGCATGGTGGCCTCCGAGCGGCGCTTTACTGCCGATGCGGCCCATGAGTTGCGCACCCCGATTGCCGCGATCCGCACCCAGGCGCAGGTCGCCATGGGCGCGGTGGACGATGCGGAGGAGCGTCGCCATGCCTTGCAGAACACGCTGGCCGGCTGTGACCGTGCGGCGCGTTTGGTGGATCAGCTGCTCACGCTGGCCCGCTTGGATGCACCCGCCAGTGCAGCCGCCTCAGGGCGCACAGACCTGAGTGCGCTGGCGCGCAGTGTCGCCGCAGACATGGTGCCACAGGCCTTGGCCCGGGGCCAGGACCTCGAGCTGCAAGCGCCGCAGCCCTGCCCGGTCGCTATCGACGAGGTGTTGCCGCGGGTGCTGCTGCGCAATCTGCTGGACAACGCCTCGCGCTATGCGGGCGACGGTGCGCGCATAGTGGTGTCGGTGGCTGTGGTGCGGGGCTGGGTGCAGCTGACGGTGCAGGACAGTGGGCCGGGCTTGTCGCCCGCCGAGATGGCCCGGCTGGGTGAGCGCTTTTTCCGGGTGCTAGGGACGGCGCAGACCGGGAGTGGCTTGGGCTTGTCTATCGTCCGGCGCATTGCGCAGGCCACGGGGGCTCAGGTGGAGGTCGCACACTCTGCAAGCTTGGGTGGCTTGCAGGTGCAGGTGTCCTGGCTGATAGCCGAGCCGGCCTAGTGGCAGTGCGGCGCGTAGGGCGTTTGATTGCAGCGGCGCCGGAGCCTGCGAAAATCGCCCGATGATGTTTCAAAAAATCCAACGAATCGTGATTCCGCTGGCCGCTTTGGCGGCCTTGATCATCGGCTACCGGCACTATGGCTGGCCCGGCGTGGCTTTGGTGGGTGGTGGCCTGATCATGTGGCAGCTGCTGCACTTCACCCGCATGTTGCAAGTGCTCAAGCGGGCGGCCAACCGGCCTATCGGCCATGTGGACAGCGCCGTCATGCTGCACGCCAAGCTGCGAGCCGGCTTGCCCTTGCTGCATGTGGTGGCCATGACCCGCTCGCTGGGGCAGCTCGAATCCCCCAAAGACACCCAACCTGAGCGCTACCGCTGGACCGATACCTCGGGCAGCACGGTGCTGTGTGTGTTCAATGGCGGCAAGCTCCAAAGCTGGGACTTGCAGCGTCCCTCGCAAGACGAAGCGCTGCCAGAGCCCGCGCACGCCGCTGCGGTGGAATCGGCCTCGTAAAATCCCCCTTTTTGCAAATTCCTGCAAATCCCTCTCTTCAAGGACACCCGATGAGCGTACTCCCACCTTCTATGTCTGATCGCGACGGCAAAATCTGGATGGATGGCCAGATGGTCGAATGGCGCGATGCCAAGATCCACGTGCTGAGCCATACGCTGCACTACGGGTGCGGTGCCTTTGAAGGCGTGCGGGCCTACAACACGGTGAATGGCCCGGCCATCTTCCGCCTGCAGGAGCACACCGAGCGCCTGTTCAACAGCGCCAAGATCCTGCGGATGACGATCCCCTTCACCCAGGAGCAGGTCAACGAAGCCCAGTGCGCCGTGATCCGCGAAAACAAACTCGAATCCGGCTACCTGCGCCCCCTAACCTGGATCGGCGACAAAAAGCTGGGTGTGTCCCCCAAGGGCAACACCATCCACTTGATGGTGGCCGCATGGCCATGGGGTGCGTACCTGGGCGAAGAAGGCATGAAGCGCGGCATCCGCGTCAAAACCAGCAGCTACACCCGCCACCACGTCAACATCACCATGACGCAAGCCAAGGCGGTGAGCAACTACACCAACTCGATCCTGGCCAACATGGAAGCCACCGATGACGGTTACGACGAAGCCT
This sequence comes from Comamonadaceae bacterium, assembly GCA_027483085.1. GTDB lineage: Bacteria > Pseudomonadota > Gammaproteobacteria > Burkholderiales > Burkholderiaceae_C > Allorhodoferax. The sequence goes on from JAIXVK010000255.1 coordinate 1,914, forward strand.
TGCTGCTCGACAGCTCCGGTTTCGTGTCTGAAGGCGCGGGCGAAAACATTTTCGTCATCAAGAACGGCGTGATCTACACCCCCGACTTGTCTGCCGGTGCCCTGAACGGCATCACCCGCAACACCGTGTTCCATATCGCTAAAGATCTGGGCCTGGAAATTGTGCAAAAGCGCATCACCCGCGACGAGGTGTACATCGCTGACGAAGCTTTCTTCACCGGCACCGCCGCGGAAGTGACCCCGATCCGCGAACTCGACCGCATTGCCATGGGCAAGGGCGACTACGTGGGCAGCCGTGGCCCGATCACTGAAAAAATCCAATCCGCGTTCTTTGACATCGTCAACGGCCGCAACCCCAAATACGCCCACTGGCTCACGAAAGTCTGAATATGTCCCAAGCAGTAGTTGAACTCCTGGCCAGCGATCTGAACCACCAAGGTGGCGTGTTTTGCCCCAGCCCGGTGGCAGGCATGCAAACCTGGAACACCCACCCCAAGGTGTACCTGGATGTGGGCCGCTCCGGCGAAGCCAAGTGCGCGTATTGCGGCACCGTGTACAAGCTGAAAGACGGCGAGCACTTCGCAGCAGGTCACTGAGCGTGCAGATGGCCCCAAGCCAGGCGGCCACCGGCCGCTTCGGTGGGGAGTCATTGATCATCGCTCCCCAATGGATCGGGGATGCGGTGATGACCGAGCCACTCTTACGCCGGTTGGCGGCGCGGGGCGAGCGCATCACGGTGGCTGCGGTGCCGTGGGTGGCACCGGTCTACCGCGCCATGCCCCAGGTGGCAGAGGTGCTGGTCTTGCCCTTCGCGCGTGGCGGCGTCCAGTGGACTGCGCGCCGTGCCTATGCGGCTGGTTTGCGGGGCCGATTCGACCGGGCCTATGTGTGCCCCAACTCCCTTAAAAGTGCGCTGATCCCTTTCTGGGCCGGTATCCCTGCGCGCGTGGGCTACTCAGGTGAGCTGCGCTTCGGGCTGCTGAACCGCCGGCTGCCCAATCCGCCCCAAAACAGCCGCCCGCCGATGGTGGCGTTTTATTCTGCCCTGAGTGGCGAAACCGGCGTGGACCACGACCGGCCGGCACTGCAGGTTGCGCCCGGCGCGATAGCGGCGGTGCTCGCGCCGCGCGGCTTGCAAGCGCGAGGTTTTTATGTGGTGGCACCAGGCGCCGAGTACGGCCCGGCCAAGCGCTGGCCGGCCGCCCATTTTGCTGCCATGGCCGCGGGGCTGGAGCAGCCGGTGTTGTTGCTGGGCTCGGCCAAGGATGATGTGGTGTGCACCGAGATTGCAGAAGCAGTGAATGCCCTGCGCCCGGGCCATTGTGTGAATCTGGCCGGGCGCACCAGCCTGGACGAGGCAGTCGCGCTGATTGCCGGCGCGCACGCCATGGTGAGCAACGACTCGGGCCTCATGCATGTGGCGGCCGCATTCAGGGTGCCGCAGGTGGCGATCTTCGGATCGTCCAGTCCGCTGCACACGCCGCCGCTGAATCCGGCGGCCACGGTCCTGTGGCTGAAGAATGACCCGGCCTACCAACCGCCGCTGGATTGCGCGCCGTGCTTCCAGCGGGAGTGTCCGCTGGGGCACACACGCTGCTTGAACGACATTACTCCGGATAAAGTGCTATCGATTTTGTAGCTATGTGCGCATATTCCGCGAGCGCTAGCGCCTGATTTGGCACAAAAAAAAGCCACCCGAGGGTGGCTTTATAAAGTCCCCGGAGGGACGTCGTTGGAACCTGTTGAAGGAGGCCTATTGATTGGCCTTCTCTTCTATCCTTGTGAACTGTGACAGCAGCTGGGATGAATTTTCTCGCGCATGTGCACTGAGCGGTATCCCCCATTCGGGTGAATTTGCACTCTTTTTTCACATTTTTTTGTGCGGTGCAGCGTTTTCTCATGCGGGCGGCCGGGATCGCAGTCGCTACCAGCTTTGCAGCACCCAGTCCGCACGATGGCGGGTGGCTGCAATCCGGACGGCATTGGGTTCGTCCGTGCTGTCTATCCATGCCCGGGCCTCTGATTCGCTGCGTCCGAACCGCATGTGTCGGGCCAGCAAGCGGGCGTGGCGTAGGGCCGGGTCCAGGTCCAAGTACCACGCCTCGTCGAGCAAACCCCGCACCCGGGACCAGGCGCCATCCTCGAGCAGCAGGTAGTTTCCTTCCGTGATGATCAGCGGCTTGTCCGCATGGAGGGGGATCGCGCCGGCGATGGGTTCTTCGAGCTGGCGGTCAAAGTCGGGGGCGTAAATGGTCTCGCCCTCGGGCTGGCGGCGCACACGTTCGAGCAGGTGCACATAGCCTGCGCTGTCAAAGGTGTGAGGTGCGCCCTTGCAGTGGCCTTGTTGCAAGCGGGCAAGCTCCCGGTTGGCGAGGTGGAATCCGTCCATCGGCAGGTACTGGCACTGCGCACTGAACCGGGCATGGAGGGCCTGTGCCAGGGTGGATTTGCCGGCCCCCGGGCCTGCGGCGATCCCCAGAATGGTCCGGCGCCCGCTGGACAAAAGCGCTTCGATGCGGGCAATTGCCTCTGGCGGCAGGGCGCTCTGAGCTGGCGCACTATTTGGCATCAAATAAGGGTTTTCCATAATTAAAGTAACTTGATTTACTAACATCGATGAGTCTATAGTCTCACCACGCCAAAACCTGTGCGTAGTTCCCCGGGGTCCTTCTCGGGGGTCCTAACCATAAGTGTCATATTGACCGAGGAGACCTGAATGAAGAAATCCGCCCCCCTGATCTTGTCCGCATTGGCTTTGGCCGCTTCCGGCGCTTTTGCCGCCAACGAACCGGTGATCGGCCTGATCACCAAGACCGAAACCAACCCCTTCTTCGTCAAGATGAAAGAAGGCGCGACCGCTGAAGCGAAAAAAATGGGCGCCAAGCTGTTGACCGCGTCCGGCAAAAAAGACGGTGACACCGCATCCCAAATCGCCGCCATCGAAAACATGACCGCTCGCGGCGCGAAAACGATTCTGATCACCTCTTCCGGCGATGCGATCCTGCCTGCGGTGAAAAAGGCCCAGGAAAAAGGCGTGCAAGTCATCGCCCTGGACAGCCCGTTTGATGGCGCTGACGCTCTGTTCGCGACCGACAACTACAAAGCCGGCGAGTTGATTGGCCAATACGCCAAGGCCGCACTCGGTGGCAAGCCTGCCAAGATCGCCATGTTGGACCTGTTCCCCGGCCACCCTGTGGGCGCACAGCGCCACAACGGCTTCATGAAGGGTTTCGGCTTGCAAGCGAACGACGCCAAGTCCAACGAACTCTCTAAAACCGCAGAAACCGTTTGCGCTGCTGACACCGATGGCAACCAGGCCAAGGGCCAGACCGCCATGGAAACCTGCTTGCAAAAGGACCCGGCCATCAACGTGGTGTACACCATCAATGAGCCAGCCGCTGCAGGTGCCTACAACGCACTGAAAAAAGCCGGCAAGGAAAAAGGCGTGCTGATCGTCTCGGTAGACGGCGGCTGTGCCGGCGTGGCCGATGTGGGCAAGGGCGTGATCGCAGCGACCTCGCAGCAATACCCCCTGAAGATGGCCGCCATGGGTGTGGCTGCCGGCGTGGAATACGCCAAGGGCGGCAAAAAGGCCTCCGGCTACGTGGACACAGGCGTGACCCTAATCGCCGGCAAGCCCGTGGCAGGCGTTGACAGCAAAGACGTCAAAACCGGCACCGACCTGTGCTGGGGCAAGAAGTAAATTGAACCGGGGCTGACACTGCGTTCAGCTCCATCCCGGGGCCGGTGATTTGCACGCGCAAATGCCGGGCCCCGTGTTTCCCTGAGTCGGCGCCACGCGCCTCCTGTTTTCAAGCGAATCCGGCGTCACTCCGGACCACACCATGGCTACAACCAATACCAAACAAATTCCATGGGCCATGCTCGGCCCGTGGCTCGCCTTGTTGGCTGCGTGCACCTTTTTCGCAACCCAGTCCGACCGCTTTCTGACGGGTGAGAACCTGTCTCTCGTATTGCAGCAGGTCATGGTGGTGGGTTTGCTCGCGATCGGGCAGACACTCATTATTTTGACCGCCGGTATCGATCTGTCCTGCGGCATGGTCATGGCGCTGGGCGGTATTGTGATGACCAAGTTCACCATGGACCTGGGCATTCCCCCTTTCTGGGCGGTGCTGTGCGGCATATTGGTTACCGCGTCGTTCGGCTTGCTCAACGGCTTGCTGGTGACCCGTGTGAAGTTGCCCTCGTTCATCGTGACCTTGGGCACCATGAATATCGCCTTCGCGATCACCCAAATTTATTCTGAAGCGCAAACCGTGGGTAACCTGCCGGAATCCATGACCGCGCTGGGTAACACCTTCAGCCTTGGCGGCACCTCGGTGGCCTGGGGCACCGTCGTCATGCTGGGCATGTATTTGCTGGCCTGGCACCTGCTGCGGGATACCGCCGCCGGCCGCCACGTCTATGCCGTGGGTAACAACCCCGAAGCCGTCCGCTTGACCGGTATTTCTGTGGACCGGGTGTTGCTCGGTGTGTATGTGTTGGCTGGCGTTTTGTATGGCGTGGCCGCGCTCTTGTCGGTGGCACGCACCGGTGTGGGTGACCCGCAAGCAGGTCAGACCGAGAATCTGGACGCGATTACCGCGGTGGTTCTGGGCGGCACCTCTTTGTTCGGCGGCCGCGGTGTGATCTTGGGCTCGCTGGTGGGCGCTGTCATCGTGGGTGTGTTCCGCAACGGACTGACGCTGATGGATGTGGCGTCGGTGTACCAAACCCTGATTACCGGCATTCTGGTCATTCTGGCGGTGGCAGCCGACCAACTTTCACGCAAGGGAGCACGCTAATGAGCAGCCCGCAAATCGTTTTGAAGGCCAGTGGACTGGTCAAGCGCTACGGCGGCGTTACCGCCCTCGATGGTGTGGATTTTGAACTGCGCGCCGGAGAAATTCTGGCGGTGATCGGTGACAACGGTGCCGGCAAATCCAGCCTGATCAAGGCCTTGTCGGGTGCCGTGGTGCCGGACGAAGGCCGCATGGAGCTCGATGGTAAGCCAGTGCTGTTCCGCTCACCAATTGATGCACGCCGCCACGGCATCGAAACCGTTTACCAGGACTTGGCAGTGGCGCCAGCGATGTCAATTGCTGAAAACCTGTTTCTGGGCCGCGAACTGCGTCGTCCCGGCGTGTTGGGCAGTGTGTTCCGGTCACTCGACAAAAAGCGCATGCTCGAAGAGGCGGTTTCGCGCATGAATGACCTCAAGGTCGGCATCCGCTCCATGACCCAAGCGGTGGAAACCCTGTCCGGTGGGCAGCGCCAGTGCGTGGCAGTCGCCCGCGCGGCCGCTTTTGCCCAGCATGTGGTCATCATGGACGAGCCGACTGCGGCTCTTGGTGTCAAAGAGGGCAACATGGTGCTTGAGTTGATCCGCCGGGTGCGCGACAAGGGGCTGCCGGTAATTCTGATCAGCCACAACATGCCCCATGTGTTTGAAATCGCGGACCGGATCCATATCCAGCGCCTCGGCAAACGGGCCTGCGTGGTGAACCCGAAAGCGATCAGCATGAGCGACACCGTCGCCGTCATGACCGGCGCCAAAGCGGTTGA
>JAIXVK010000512.1 GCA_027483085.1 Comamonadaceae bacterium
CCGCTCAAATCTTCGTGCCGGGCAATAGCGCCGAGTGCCTCGCCGGCAATCGCATCCGTCACGTTGCCGGACAGCACCTTTTTGCTGACTTTCTCCAGCTCGTCGTAAATGCCTTCGAGTGTGTCTGCAGAGTACTCCGCATCTGCGTCAAACAGCTTGAGCAGGACTTCTTTGGCGTCTTCGATCAAGCCCGGGGCGCGTCTTGCACGCATGCGCAGCAGCCGGAAGACCGGAACGTCTTCATCGTGAATGGAGAAAAGCACCCCTTTGCTTTTGAGGTCGTCGTTGACCAAATTCAAGATAAAGGCGGCGCGGACGGTGCGGGGCTCATCGTCATCGGCAATCAAAAAGTCACTGCGGATATGCAGATCACCGTTGTCTTCCGCATAGAAGCGGGCGGACTCTTCGATGTCCTCGTCCATCGCGTCGTCCGGGATCGACAGTCCGTAGTACTGTTTGACCCAGCGTTTTTCTTCGAGCGTAGGGGATTCCAAATCGACCCAGATGGGGTGGAACTTGGACAGCTCTTCTAGCGACTCGATTTCTTCTTGAAAGAGTCGCCCGTTGGCGAGCGTAAAGATATTGAGCATGGCTCACTCCCAGGTGATGTTGGCTGCAATCGGGTGTTGGGTGCTTTCAACCCCGATGCAGTGGTGGGAGTTGAAAGCTACCGACTAGGGTAGGTTTCCAAGGAGTGCTCTCCGGTAATTCAGAAGCAGAAATTATCGCACCGCACAGACTGCTAGAGTAGGTGCCCATTCTGTTCTCCAGCGACTCTTTTTACGATGCCCCTCTCCATGTCTCCCCTGCGCGAACGCTGGCTGCTAATCACACTGGCGGGCATCCAGTTCACCAACATCCTCGACTTCATGATCATGATGCCTCTCGGGCCGGCATTGACCAGCCTGTTTCGCATCAGTGACGCCCAGTTCGGCCTGTTGGTCTCGGCCTATACGCTGGCGGGTGGTGCATCCGGCCTGCTGGCCTCGACCTACATTGACAAGTTTGATCGCAAGCGCTTGCTGTTGGTGTTGTACAGCTTGTTTGCGCTCTCCACCTTGGCTTGCGGCATCGCGCCCAGTTACGAGGCCTTGATGGTCGCACGGGTATTTGCCGGTCTTTTTGGCGGGGTGTTGTCCGCCTTAAGTCAAACCATTGTGGGTGATGTCATTCCTTTTGAGCGCCGTGGTCGTGCCATGGGTGTGGTGATGACTTCCTTCTCCGTGTCTACGGTGGCCGGTGTTCCACTGGGGTTGTTTCTGGCTGCACAGTTTGGTTGGCACATGCCGTTTCTTTTGATCGCCGCCATCTGCGTTCTGTTTGCAGTGTTTGCTTTCTTGACCCTGCCCGCATTGAATAGCCACCTTCAGGGCCACGCTGATGCATCTGCTTGGGGCCGGATATCGGAGGTGTTGCAAGACCGGAACCACCTCAAGGCCTTCAGCTTTTCGGCCTTGCTGATGTTCTCCGGATTCACAGTCATTCCTTACATCACGATTTTTATGCAAACCAATGTGGGTTTGCGCGCGGATCAGGTGCCTTACGTATACCTGTGCGGTGGCGTTGCGACCTTGATTACCGCGCGCTGGTTCGGTGGCTTGGCGGATAGTTGGGGCAAGTTCAATACCTTTCGCGCGATTGCCTTGGCATTTGTCTTGCCCCTAGTGGGCTTGACGCTTTTGGGCCGTGTGGGAATGGCCGGCGCTTTGCTGGTGTCCACCTTATTTTTTGTGTGCGGCAGCGGTCGCATGATTCCCGGCATGGCCATGGTGACTTCCGCCGCCAACCCGGCTTTACGGGGCACGTTCATGACGCTGAACGCATCGGTGCAATCCGCCGCCATGGGCTTGGCCGCGTTGGTGGGTGGCTACATCATCAGCCGGGATGCGGCCGGCCTGGTGCAGAACTATTGGCTTTCCGCCTCAATCGGTGCGGTAGCCAGCGTTTTGGCGGTGTTTGTTGCAGGAAGACTGAACCTTCATCAGGGTCTGGCCAAGCCGTCTTGAACAAGTCCATTTTTGTTGCGGTGCATTACAAAAAGTTTTTGCATTTGGGCCGAAACGGGCGCATAGTGAGTTCAACGAGACCGCAATTTGGTGAACAAGTTTGAGTGCTGAATGCCCGAGTGGCAGGAAGCTTTTTCAACCCTGAGAGCAACTGGAGGTTATTTATGAATTTGACGATCAGCGGTCACCACCTTGAAGTTACCCCGGCCCTGCGTAGTTATGTCACGACCAAGCTCGATCGCATCATGCGCCACTTCGATCAAGTGGTAGATGTCAAGGTTCTGCTCACCGTTGAAAAGCAAAAGGAAAAGGAACGACGGCAACGTGCCGAATGCAATATCCACGTCAAAGGCAGCGACATGTTTGCCGAGAGCGCGCATTCAGACCTGTATGCCGCGGTGGATGATCTGGTCGACAAGCTGGACCGCCAAGTGGTTCGGCACAAAGACCGTTTGCAAAATCACCACCACGAGGCACCGAAACGCCTGATGTAGTGTTGCAATTGAGTCCACAACACTAAAACCGCCCTAGTACGGGCGGTTTTTTTATGTGCATAATCCGCTCCTTACCATGAACCGCCTCGCGTCCATCCTCCCTCCTTCGCAAGTACTTGCGCAAGTCGATGTCACCAGCAAAAAACGCGCATTTGAAGAGGCGGGTTTGCTGTTTGAAAACCTGCACGGCCTCAGCCGGGCGTTGGTAACGGACAGCTTGTTTTCTCGTGAACGTTTGGGCTCTACAGGCTTGGGTCATGGTGTCGCCATTCCGCATGGTCGCATCAAAGGCCTCAAGTCACCGATGGCGGCCGTATTCCAGCTGGCGCACCCGATCGGGTTTGATTCGCCCGATGATGTGCCTGTCAGCTTGTTGATTTTTTTGTTGGTGCCCGAAGCGGCTACACAAAAGCACCTGGAAATCCTCTCCGAAATTGCGGAGTTGCTCAGTGATTCCGTGCTTCGCGAGCAAATCACCAGCTGCGCAGACGCGACCCAGTTGCACGGCTTGATTGCCGGTTGGCAATCGGCGAGAGCTGCATAACACCTCACTGCCGAGCCTGGTACTGCCGTGAAACCTACCGCTGTAAGCGCTGACGCCCTTTTCGAAGAATTCCGGGGGCATTTGCGGTGGGAGTGGGTGGCAGGTTTGGGTGCCTCAGAGCGCCGCTTTGATGAAGTGGCCATTAAAGCTGCCAGGTCCGGTGCCGACTTGGTGGGTTACCTCAACTACATCCACCCCTATCGCGTGCAGATCCTGGGCGAGCGGGAGATTACCTACATCACCAACGCAACCCCTGAGGACTGCGCCCGCCGCATCTCACGCATCGTGACCTTGGAGCCGCCCGTATTGGTGCTAGCCGATGGGCAGGTGGCCCCACAAGCGCTGCTCGCCATGTGTGAGCGCGCGCAGATTCCCATGTTCGCGACCAAAGAGTCGTCCGCTTTTGTGATCGATGTGCTGCGGGCGTATTTGTCGAAGCACTTTGCAGATCGCATGTCCATGCACGGTGTGTTCATGGATATTCTGGGTCTTGGGGTGTTGATCACCGGTGAATCCGGTCTGGGTAAAAGCGAATTGGGTCTGGAGCTGATCTCGCGCGGCAACGGTTTGGTGGCCGACGATGCAGTGGACCTTTTCCGCATCAACCAGACGACGATTGAAGGTCGCTGCCCGGAGCTTTTGCAGAATCTTTTGGAGGTCCGTGGGATCGGCTTGCTCGATATTCGCGGTATTTTTGGAGAAACAGCGGTTCGCCGGAAAATGCGACTCAAGTTGATCGTGCACCTGGTTCGCCGCGAAACCCTGGAGCGCGATTACGAGCGCATCCCCTATGAGCCCCTTACACAAGATGTGCTCGGGATTCCAGTCCGCAAAGTGGTGATCCAGGTGGTGGCAGGCCGCAACATCGCTGTGTTGGTGGAGGCTGCGGTGCGCAACACGATCTTGCAGTTGCGCGGTATCGATACCTACCAAGAATTTGTGGAGCGCCATCGCAAAGCCATGGCGCAGGGCTACTAGTTCGTAGCGTTCCGGTGCGGGCAGTCGCCCTTGGTGCAGTGGGCGTATAGGCTCAGTGCATGGTCTGCAATCGCAAAGCCTTTGGACTTAGCGACAGCCTGCTGGCGCTTTTCAATCTCGGCGTCGTAAAACTCTTCCACGCGCCCGCAATCCAGGCACACCAAATGGTCGTGGTGCTGCCCTTCGTTGAGTTCATAGACCGCTTTGCCGCTCTCAAAATGGCTGCGGCTGAGAATGCTGGCCTGTTCGAACTGCGTCAACACGCGGTACACGGTGGCCAGCCCCACATCAGAGCGCTCTTGCAGCAAGACCCGGAACACGTCTTCGGCGGTCATGTGGCGTTGAGTGCCGCGCTGGAAGACTTCCAGAATTTTCAGGCGGGGGACAGTGGCTTTCAGGCCGGTGTTTTTCAGTTCGTCAATATTGTTCATCAGCACATTCCTGGCGTGGTCATCGGACAGGCCAATTGGGGCCAACCGCTACAATGCCGCGATCATATCGTTCTTCAATTTTCATGCCCCTTATATCCATCCGTAGTCTCCGGACTACCGCCGTTGTCTTGTCTTTGGCAACGCTGGGCGCATGCGGATCGGTCCGCTCTACCAGCGACAAAGCCTTGGGTGTAATGACACCCTACAAAATCGATATCGTGCAGGGTAATGTAGTGACCCGCGAACAGTTGGCGGTATTGCGCGTGGGCATGCCCCGCGCCATCGCGCAGGACGTGCTGGGTACTCCCTTGCTGACCAGTGTTTTCCACGCCGATCGATGGGATTACGTGTTCACGCTCAAGCGCCAGGGCAGTGAGCCACAGGCCCGCAAGGTCACCGTGTTTTTTGCCAACGATGCGATCAGCCGAATTGAAGCGGACGAGTTGCCCAGTGAAACAGAATTTGTGTCCACCCTGCGCTCGAAAGCGGTCGCGGGCCCACTACCTCCTTTGACTGCGTCTGAGGATGCGTTGAAAAAGTTTCCCGCGCCCAAGCGGGGTGACGGTGCCGCCACTCCCGCACCGTCTTCCGGCAACTCCGGTACTGCTTACCCGCCGCTGGAGCCCAGCGGACTTTGATCTCCCTTTGAAGAATAGTTAGACCATGACCTATACCATTGCCATCGCAGGTGCCTCAGGCCGCATGGGCCAGATGTTGATTGAAGCTGTGCGCGCTGCAGACGACTGCACCTTGACCGGCGCATTGGATATCGCGGGCAGTGCCGCATTGGGCTTGGATGCAGGTGCGTTTTCCGGCAAAGCGGCTGGCGTGTTGATCACCTCCGATTTGCGTGAAGGCCTGAAAAACAGCAAGGCGCTGATTGACTTCACCCGGCCAGAAGGCACTCTGGCGCATTTGCATGTGTGCCGCGAGTTGGGGGTTGCCGCAGTGATCGGTACCACCGGGTTTACCGACGAGCAAAAGGCCGAAATCGCCGAGATCGCCAAGTCCATTCCCATCATGATGGCGCCCAATATGAGCGTCGGGGTCAATGTGACCTTGAAACTGCTGGAGATGGCGGCCAAAGCGCTTTCTACCGGTTATGACATCGAAATTGTGGAGGCCCACCACCGCCACAAAGTGGATGCTCCTTCCGGCACTGCGCTCAAGATGGGCGAAGTCATTGCCGACGCCCTCGGCCGTGATTTGAAAGAGTGCGCTGTGTACGAGCGCTATGGCGTAACCGGTGAGCGCGATCCCTCCAGCATCGGCTTCGCCACCATCCGGGGTGGCGATATCGTGGGTGACCACACCGTGCTATTTGCCGGTACCGGCGAGCGGATTGAGATCACCCACAAGTCCTCCAGCCGTGCCACCTATGCGCAAGGCAGCTTGCGCGCCGTGCGCTTCCTGGCTGGCCGCGCACCCGGTTTGTATGACATGTTTGATGTACTCAATTTGAAATGAGCGCGTTGCACATCATCTTCCAGGGGGATGCGGTCCACACCAGTGTTGCACTGGTTTTGCTCAGCATGTCGGTGGTCGCATGGTTTGTGATTTTTTGGAAAGGCTGGCTTTTGCAGCGAGCCTCGCGCGATGTGTCCCGCAGTACCGCCGCCTTTTGGCAGTCACCGGACGTGCAAGGCGCTTTGCTTGCCCTGCCGGTTTTTGACCGCGAGGGCTTGGTACTTCCCCTGGTGCAGGCATCTCAAGTTCAACAGCCAGGTACCTTGGCGAGTGCCGGTGACCGTGGGCAGCAACTCACCCGGGTGCTGCGCGATGCCTTGCATGGTGTGTTGCAGCGTCTCCAAGCCGGGCAGGTGTTGTTGGCCACGGTGGGCTCCACAGCGCCCTTCGTCGGGCTACTGGGCACGGTGTGGGGGATCTATCACGCGTTGGTCGGTATCACGGGCGGTGGCCAGGTCAGCATCGACAAAATCGCCGGTCCCGTCGGCGAAGCGCTGATCATGACGGCCGCAGGCTTGGCGGTGGCGATTCCTGCCGTGTTGGCTTACAACATTTTCGGCCGCCTGATCGGGCGTATCGAGGCCGATCTGGAGGGTTTTGCGCTGGATCTGCGTGAGTTGCTGCTCACGCGCGGCAACGGGGCCTGACCATGGCTTTTGGCCGCCTCGAGCGCTCCAATACACCCCAACCGATCAGCGACATCAATATGACGCCGCTGATCGACGTCATGTTGGTGCTGCTGGTGATTTTTATCATCACCGCACCTTTGATGGTGAGCGCTGTCAAGGTAAATCTGCCGCAAGCCCAAGGAGGGCAAGCGCTTAATGCTCCTCAATTTATAGCGGTTTCCGTGGATCCTGCAGGGCAGGTGTATGTGAACGAGCAGCCGCTCGACCAGCCTGCTATCGGCAAAGCATTTGAAGAGGCCGCCAAACGCAACCCCCAAACAGAAGTCCAGTTGCGCGCCGACTCCACGGTGCCCTATGGGCAGGTGGTGGAGTTGATGGGGCTGGCCCAAAAAGCGGGTCTGAGCAAGATCGGATTCGTGGCCGAACCGCGGGCGACAGCAGCTCCCTGAACCATGGCGCAGTGCAGCGCCTAAAATCGCACCAAGCCTCTCTATTTGGCAGCGCCATTGCTGCTCACTCCCCATGCAAGACAAGTACCAGCACCTCGACGTAGAACAAGCCGCGCAAGCCCATTGGGCACAGCCTTTGTGGAATGGCGATACCGCCTACCGTGTGACCGAGAACGCCGTGGGCGTGGACGGCAAGCCCAAGAAGAAGTTCTACGCCTGCTCGATGCTGCCGTACCCTAGCGGCAAGCTGCACATGGGCCACGTGCGGAACTACACCATCAACGACATGCTGGCCCGCTACCTGCGCATGAACGGCCACAACGTGCTCATGCCTATGGGCTGGGACGCCTTCGGCCTGCCTGCCGAAAACGCGGCGCTCAAGAACAAAGTGCCCCCTGCCAAGTGGACTTTTGACAACATCGCCTACATGAAAGGCCAGATGCAGGCCATGGGCCTGGCCATCGACTGGAGCCGTGAAGTCGCCACCTGTGACCCGAGCTATTACAAATGGAACCAATGGCTGTTCCTGAAGATGCTGGAGAAGGGTATTGCCTACCGCAAGACCCAGGTCGTGAACTGGGACCCGGTGGACCAGACGGTGCTGGCCAACGAGCAGGTGATTGACGGCAAGGGCTGGCGCACCGGTGCGGTGGTGGAGAAGCGCGAGATCCCCGGCTACTACCTGAAGATCACCGACTACGCGCAAGAGCTGCTGGACCACGTGCAAATGGGCAACGACAAGGCCACGCTCACCGGCTGGCCCGACCGCGTGCGCCTGATGCAGGAAAACTGGATCGGCAAGTCGGAGGGCGTGCGCTTTGCCTTCACCCACGACATTAAGGATTCGACGGGTGCATTGATCGGCGACGGCCGCATGTATGTGTTCACCACCCGTGCCGATACCGTGATGGGCGTGACCTTCTGCGCCGTGGCGCCCGAGCACCCCCTCGCTGCGCATGCCGCAGTAACCAACCCCGCGCTGGCTGCTTTCATCGAAGAGTGCAAAACCGGTGGCACCACCGAAGCCGAGCTGGCTACGCAAGAGAAAAAAGGCCTGAACACCGGCCTGTTTGTGACCCACCCGCTGACCGGCGCGGCCGTGCCTGTGTGGGTCGGCAACTATGTGTTGATGGGCTATGGCGATGGCGCCGTGATGGGCGTGCCCGCGCACGACGAACGCGACTTTGCCTTTGCCAAGAAATACGGCATCGAGATCAAGCAGGTCGTCTCCGCCGAGGGCGAAACCTTCTCGCTGGAGTCTTGGGCTGATTGGTATGGCGACAAGCAGCGCGCCGTGACGGTGAACTCCGGCAAGTACGACGGCTTGGCTTACAAAGCAGCGGTCGATGCCGTGGCTGCAGACCTAGCTGCCCTAGGCCTCGGCGAGAAGAAAACCACCTGGCGCCTGCGCGACTGGGGCGTGAGTCGCCAGCGCTACTGGGGCACGCCGATTCCGATCATCCATTGCGAGGAGCACGGCGCCGTGCCGGTGCCTGAAAAAGACCTGCCCGTGGTGCTGCCGCAGGACTGCGTGCCCGATGGCTCGGGTAACCCGCTGCACAAGCACGATGGTTTCCACGCCGGCGTGGTCTGCCCGGTGTGCGGCAAGCCCGCGCGCCGCGAGACCGACACCATGGATACCTTTGTGGACTCGTCCTGGTACTTCATGCGCTATTGCGATCCGAAGAACCCGGACGCCATGGTGGCCGGCGGCGCCGACTACTGGATGCCGATGGACCAATACATCGGTGGTATCGAACACGCCATCCTGCACTTGCTGTACGCCCGCTTCTGGACCAAGGTCATGCGCGACCTGGGTCTGGTGAAGGTGGACGAGCCCTTTACCAAGCTGCTGACCCAGGGCATGGTGCTCAACCACATTTACTCCCGCAAAACAGCCAAGGGTGGCAAAGAGTACTTCTGGCCCCACGATGTGGAGCATGTGCAGGACGCCGCTGGTAAGGTGGTGGGTGCCAAGCTCATCAACCCGGTGGACAGCGCCGACGGCCTGTTGCCGGTGGGCACCGCGATTGACTACGAGGGCGTGGGCACCATGTCCAAGTCCAAGAACAACGGTGTGGACCCGCAAGAGCTGATCGCCAAGTACGGCGCAGACACCGCCCGCATCTACACCATGTTCACCTCGCCCCCAGAGGCCACGCTGGAGTGGAACGACTCGGCGGTGGAGGGTAGCTACCGCTTCCTGCGCCGTGTCTGGAACTTCGGCTACAAACTGTCTGCTATGGATTCAGTAGCTGCTCGCGCAAGCGTAGCGGGCGCCAAGAGCCTGAATGATGTGGAATTCGGCAAAGAAGCCAAGGCGCTCCGGCTGGAAATGCACACCGTACTCAAGCAGGTGGACTTTGACTACCAGCGCATGCAATACAACACGGTGGTGTCAGGCGCGATGAAGATGATCAACGCGCTGGAAGGCTTCAAGGCCCTGGACAGTGCGGGTGCGCAAGTGGCCCTCATCGAAGGCTTCGGCATTCTGCTGCGTTGCCTGTATCCCGCTACGCCACACTTGTCCCACGCCTTGTGGTCGGAGCTGGGCTATTCGTCGGCATTGGGCGATCTGCTGGACGCGCCTTGGCCCCAGGTGGATGCAGCGGCTCTGGTGCAAGACGAGATCGAGCTGGTCCTACAAATCAACGGCAAGTTGCGCGGCGCGGTGCGTGTACCGGCAGGCGCTGACAAGGCCGCGATTGAAGCGGCGGCGCTGGCCAGCGAGGTGTTTATCGCCCATGCAGCAGGCGCCGCGGCCAAGAAGGTCATCGTGGTGCCCGGTCGTCTGGTCAATATCGTCGTCTGATCACCATGTTGCAACGCCGATCGCTTTTTGCGCTGCCTGTGGCTGCCCTGCTGGGAGGCTGCGGCTTCAAGCTGCGCGGCAAGCAAAACTACGCCTTTGAGACGATTGCGGTCACGCCCGAAAAGGGTGCTGCGGTGGCCTCGGAGCTCAGCCGCTACCTGGGCGACATGGTGCGGCCGGTGGCGCCTCCTGCGGGTGGAGTGCCTCCGGAGGTGATCGTCGATATCTTGGGCGAAACGCGCGAAAAGGTGATCGTGGCCCTCAACGCCTCCGGCCAGGTGCGCGAATACCAATTGCGGATCAAGGTGCGTTTTCGCATGCGCACCTCGAAAGGCCGTGACCTGATTGAGCCCACGGACATCTTGCAGGAGCGGGACATCAGCTTTAACGAGTCCGCCGTGCTGGCCAAAGAGGCGGAAGAGGTGCTGCTCTACCGCGACATGCAGTCCGACATCGTGCAGCAGTTGCTGCGCCGTATTGCGGCTGTGAAAAGCCTGAATCCGTAAGGTGGCCATGGACCGGGTCGATCACACC
>JAIXVK010000069.1 GCA_027483085.1 Comamonadaceae bacterium
ACGCGGCCGCATGTTTGTGAAGGCGAACGATCCGGTGTATGAGGGCATGATTGTGGGTATCCACAACCGTGACAACGACTTGATCGTGAACGCAACCCGTACCAAGCAGCTGACCAACTTCCGCGTGTCCGGTAAGGAAGATGCCATCAAGATCACACCTCCGATTGAGCTGACTCTGGAATACGGCGTGGAATTCATTGAGGACGACGAGTTGGTTGAAATCACGCCCAAGTCCGTGCGTCTGCGCAAGCGTTTCCTGAAAGAGCACGAGCGTAAGCGCGCTTCCCGCGACTGATCCTGTTGCGCCGGACTTGTCCGGCGCGTGGCAGGTAAGCCTAAATGGCCGCGGCCCAGCCTTGCTGGTTCCGCGGCGTTTTTACGTCTGGGCTGCCTTTTCGAAAAAAAAGGGGAGGGTGATGAAGTTAAGCCATAACCGCGCCGTGCTTTTGATGGTCATGGTGACCTTGATGTGGTCCACCGCGGGTGTTGTGACGCGGCACTTGGAATCAGCGCGCAGTTTCGAGGTGACCTTCTGGCGCGCATTCTTTACAGTGGCGTCATTGAGTCTTTTGCTGCCTTGGGTGAGTGGCAAGGCTGTGTTTCGCAACACTTTGAGGGCGGGCCGCAGCTTTTGGCTCAGCGCAGTGTGTTGGAGCGTCATGTTCACCGCCTTTATGGTGGCCCTCACACTTACCACTGTGGGTAACGTGCTGGTGACCATGTCTATGGGGCCGCTCCTGACAGCGATCATTGCACGAGTCTTCATCGGTCATACGATTCCAAAACGCACGTGGGTGGCCGTGTGGGTTGCGGGCGCAGGCATTGTGTACATGTATGCCTCGCAGCTCGGGAGCGTGTCCCTGGCCGGTACCTTGGTCGCCTTGTGTGTGCCGCTAGCCGGCGCCACCAATTGGACGGTGACCCAACATGCCCACGATCAAGGTCACGATGTGGACCTGATGCCGGCGGTGTGGGCAGGGGGCCTGATTTCCTGCGTGGCAACCCTTCCCTTGGCCTTGCCGTTGCAAGCGACTGGGCATGATGTGCTGTTGCTCGGATTTCTAGGCGTATTTCAACTCGCAGTGCCTTGTGTGCTGAGTGTGCGTTGTGCCCAGATTCTGAAGGCCCCTGAAATATCATTGCTGCAGCTGTTGGAGGTGATCTTCGGCATCCTGTTGGCGTGGTGGGGTGCGGGCGAAGAGCCGGGCGCTGCCGTGTTGACCGGAGGTGCACTGGTCATCGGTGCGCTGGTTGTCAATGAATGGATAGGATGGAGACAAAGAACATGACAGATTTTTCGCAGTGCGACGAGGTGTTGGCAGAGGTTCGCGGTGGCGTGGGCCTGATTACCCTGAATCGGCCTCGTGCCTTGAATGCATTGAGCTTGCCTATGGTGCGAGCGCTGACGGCGGCCTTGAAGCGCTGGAGCGACGACCCGTTGGTGCATGCGGTGGCTATTCGCGGTATGGGCAAAGAGGGGGCTTTTGGTGCATTTTGTGCTGGTGGGGATATCCGTTTTTTCCATACCGCTGCTTTATCCGGTGATCCTGCGCTTGAAGATTTTTTCACCGAAGAGTACGTGCTAAACCACTTGATTCACACCTATCCCAAGCCCTACATCGCTTTTATGGACGGAATCGTGATGGGCGGCGGCATGGGGGTGAGCCAAGGTGCTTCGCACCGTATCGTGACGGGGCGAACCAAGATGGCAATGCCGGAAACTGGTATTGGCCTCTTTCCTGATGTGGGTGGGGGCTACTTTTTAAGCCGTTGCCCGGGGCGTGTCGGTGAATGGTTGGCACTGACGGGTGAGCTGCTGGACGGCGAGGGCGCGGTCGCTGCCGGCCTCGCCGACGTGATGATGGAGTCTGCATCACTACCCTCCGCATGGGATGCACTGTCGCAGATCGATTGGCAGTCACCGGCTTCGCTGGGCGAATGGGTTGCTACGTTTTCTATAGCTACAAGCGCAGGTTCTATAGGCGCTAGGGCCCTGATTGATGCTGTTTTTGCAGGTAAGGATGTGTCGGCCATCGTTCAGGCTCTGGAGTCAGACGGCTCAGAGTGGGCGCAGTCGACCCTCGCAACACTGCACAAGCGCTCACCATTGATGTTGCATGTGGTGCTGGAACAGATCCGCCGCGGGCGCGACATGAGTCTGGCCGACGAGCTGCGCATGGAGCGTGACATGGTCCGCCATTGCTTTACGACCCGCCATCTGGCGCGTAGCGGCGCAAGCAGTGAAACAGTGGAAGGCATTCGCGCCTTGGCGGTTGACAAAGACCACCACCCACGCTGGTCACCTGCTGCTATTCGAGAAGTAACACCAGAGATGGTCGCGCCGTTCTTTGAGAGCCCCTGGCCTGCTGCGGCACATCCCTTGCGGCACCTGACCTGATGTTCTGAGGCTGTCGTCGGCAAGCCAGACCGGTAGCACAGCGACCGGTCTGACCCCGGAAGGTGGTTGAGGCCTAGCGGTTGCGGTCTTTCATCGCACGTTCTACTTCCCGCTTGCCCTCGCGGTCTTTGATGGTGTCGCGCTTGTCGTGCTCAGCCTTGCCCTTGGCCAAGGCGATATCGCATTTGACTTTGCCGCTTTTCCAGTGCAAGTTGATGGGTACAAGGGTGTAGCCTTTTTGCTCCACCTTGCCTGTCAGCCGCTTGATTTCTTCTTTGTGCAGCAGCAACTTCTTGGTACGAACTTTGTCCGGGCTGACGTGACTTGAGGCTGTGTGCAAAGGGTTGATCTGCAACCCGATGATGAACATTTCGCCGTCCCGAATCACCACGTATCCGTCGGTGAGTTGCACTTTTCCCTCGCGCAGGGATTTCACTTCCCAACCTTCCAGTACCAGTCCTGCCTCAAACCTCTCCTCAAAGAAATAGTTGAAAGCGGCTTTTTTGTTGTCAGCGATGCGCGATTGAGTTTCGGGTTTCTTGGCCATGAGGTGCAAATGGGGATAACGGGCAGGTTTGAAAGAGACGCATATGGGCTTGTCTACAATCCCGCGCAACCTCGCATTCTATGAAAACCGTTCACAAGTCCGTCCTTATTTGGTACAGCCCCGCAGAAATGTATGCTTTGGTGACTGATGTCGCTCAGTACCCACGCTTTTTGCCATGGTGTGACCATGCCCAAGTCTTAAGCCAAGAGGAGGGCGGAATGACGGCGGAGGTGGGTATTTCGTTCAGCGGAATCCGTCAGACTTTCGTGACCCAGAACAATCACACGCCCAATGAGCGTGTGGGGATGCAGTTGGTGAAAGGACCCTTTTCCAAATTGGAGGGGGAGTGGGTATTTGCCCCCGTGGGGGATGGAAGTCAGCGTGCATGCAGGGTGAGCCTGGTGCTGAACTATGGTTTTGATAGTGGAACCCTCGCCAAGTTGGTAGGCCCGGTGTTTGACAAAATCGCGGCCAACCTGGTCGATGCGTTTGTCAAGCGTGCGCAGGATGTCTATGGTGAATGATTCACCTGAAATCGTGGTCGATCAGATCGAGGTGATGGTGGCCTTGGCCGTAGCGCCAAGACAGGTCGCAGAAATCAGAGTCAAACTACCAATCGGCGCAACAGCCGCACGCGCTGTTGCTGCAAGCGGCTTGCTCGCTAATGTTCCCGATGCGCAAGTCGACACACTGGTTTTGGCGATTTGGGGTAAGAAAATTGCGCCCACGCATGTACTGAGACAGGGTGACCGTCTGGAGCTGCTGTCTCCTTTGAGGGTCGACCCCAAGGTAGCCCGACGAGAGCGGTTTGCCCGGCAGGGATCCAAATCGGCAGGTTTGTTTGCCCAAGACAGGGGAATGCGCCCGCCGCGCCGCTGAAAGCCACTCGCGCTATTTGCAATCCGCGTCAATCACACCTTGGATGCGTTGTATCTCACTGGCCCGAGCCGCATCATCCAAAAATTCACGTTCGCCAGCGGAGTTGGCGCGTGCCAGCCGAATACCGGATTCAAATGTAGTTTTGGCTTGGCGCGCAAGTTTGCAGTTGTCCGCTTTCGCTTTGGCCACTTTTTCAGCCTCGGCTTTCTTTTGGGCCGCCTCTGCAGCTTCGGCTTGTTTCTTCTTTGCGTCCAGCGCTTTGTCTACGCCTGCGTCCTTGGCGGCGGGTGCTGCAGCACCATCCGCTTTGCTTCCTTCTGGGGTGGCTTGTGCGTTGGAACCTGCGGCAGGCGCTTTCGCGCCGGCTGGTCGTTTCAAGATGTTTTTTTCAGGCACTTCAGGCCCCGGAGCCCGATCGCTGAATATCTTTCTGCCGTCTTTGTCCAGCCATTGCCACTGTGCTGTGGCCATCGAGGCTGCGAGTGCCAAGGGGAGCGCAACAAGAAATTTAGAGAAATGCATGGGGCCAGTTTAGCGTTTCTCGCG
>JAIXVK010000628.1 GCA_027483085.1 Comamonadaceae bacterium
ACCGCCATTCACCTTAAAGGCCATGCACGCGGGGGTGTGGCCGGGCACGGCCAATGCCTGCGCGCTGAGTTCGCCAATAGTGAAGGTTTCGTCCGGTGCAAACAGATGATCGAACTGGCTACCGTCCGGGTGGAATTCGGGCTCGAGGTTAAAGATGCCCTTGAACACGTTTTGCACGTGGGTGATAGCGGCACCGATGGCAATGCGGCCGCCCAAGTGCTTGCGCAGATAGTGCGCGGCAGACAGGTGGTCGGCATGGGCATGGGTTTCCAGAATCCACTGCACGCTCAAACCCTGTTCTTTCACAAACGCCATGAGGGCGTCTGCCGAGGTGGTGCTGGTGCGGCCGGCCTTGGCGTCGTAGTCGAGCACCGAGTCAACGATGGCACATTGGCCGCCGGTGTGGTCATAGACCACATAGCTCACGGTCCAGGTGGCGGGGTCAAAGAAGGATTTAACTTGGGGGCTAGCAGCGGAAGCGGTCATCGAGAACTCCTTGTAAAGGTCGTTATTTCAATTGCGATGACGATAGTTTATTGACTTATATTTTGTTTGTCAATAAACTATCGTCATCGAATGTGAAAGGAGCCTGTTCATGCTGGCAGAGACGACAAACCCCAACCCTCCAACCTTGGACCTCGACCAACTGCGCCGCTCTGCAGACGCCGCCTGCCGGCTGATGAAAGTGATGTCCAACCCCGACCGCCTGCTGCTGCTGTGCCAACTCAGCCAGGGCGAAAAGCGGGTCGGCGAACTCGAAGAGCTGGTGGGCATTGCTCAGCCCACCTTGTCGCAACAGCTGAGCGTGTTGCGGGAAGAAGGCCTGGTGACCACCCGGCGCGAAGGCAAATCCATTTACTACGGCATTGACAGCCCGCAGGCCATGGCGGTCATGGGTGTTCTCTATAGCCAGTTCTGCCAAGCCGCTTAAGGCCAGTAAACCAACAACCACTCAGAAAGACACACCATGCAAATCGATTGGAACCATTTCACCCCTTGGGCCTCGCTGATCGGCGGCCTCTTGCTGGGGCTCTCCGCCAGCCTCTTCATTTTGGTGAACGGGCGCATTCTGGGCATCAGCGGCATCGTGGGCGGACTGCTCACACCACGCGCAGGAGACACCTCCTGGCGGTTGGCATTTGTGTTGGGCTTGGTCATCGCGCCCTCGGTCTACACCCTGTTTGCCGGACCGGTACTGGCCACGGTAGACGCCGGCTGGGCCACCCTGATCGTCGCCGGCCTGCTGGTGGGCGTGGGCACCCGCTATGGCGCGGGCTGCACGAGCGGACACGGTGTGTGCGGCTTGTCGCGCCTGTCACCCCGTTCGCTGGTCGCCACCCTGTCCTTCATGGGCGCGGGTTTCGCCGTCGTGTTTGTCATGCGCCACTTGTTGGCCTGAGTTGAATCGTTGAATCTGGAGCCACTGATATGAAAAACGCTTTTCACCCCCACCGCCTGGCCGAATTCGGCGTAGGCCTGTTGTTCGGCATCGGCCTGATCCTGGCCGGCATGACCGACCCGTCCAAGGTCTTGGGCTTTCTGGACTTGGCTGGCTTGTGGGACCCCTCGCTCGCCTTCGTCATGGGCGGCGCGATTCTGGTGAGCCTGGGTGCGTTTACCTTGGCCAAGAAACGCACCACCAGCTTTTTGGGTGGTGCCATGCGCTTGCCTACCAGCCGCGACATCGACAAACGCCTGGTCACCGGCAGCCTGCTTTTTGGCGCCGGCTGGGGCTTGGCAGGCTTCTGCCCCGGCCCTGCGCTGGTGTCTCTGGGCACCGGCAACCCCAAGGCGGTGGTGTTTGTGGTGGCCATGTTGGCCGGTATGGCGCTGTTTGAAGTGCTGGAACGCCGCCCCGCTAAACTCGCGCTGAAAGGATAAAACGCCATGAGCCTCCCCGTACGTTCCGTCACCCCCGAGTTTTATGTGGCCGCGCAATTGGCGCCCACAGACATGGCTGCCGCAGCCGCCATGGGCTTCAAAACCGTGATTTGCAACCGCCCCGACATGGAAGGCGGAGCCGAGCAACCGGCCAGCAGCAGCATGCAAGCTGCCGCTGAAGCGGCTGGTTTGCACTATGTGTACCTGCCCGTAGTGCCTGGCTCCATCACCCCCGAGCAGGCGGTCGCCATGAAGCAGGCACTCGATGCTGCCCAGCAGCCGGTGCTGGCGTTTTGCCGCTCAGGCGCCCGCTCTACCCAGCTGTTCATGCTGGCGCAGCAAACCGCTGCCTGAACACTCCCCCCTGTAAAGCACAAAAGGGCTACCGGTTTGACAGGTAGCCCTTTTTGCTATTGTTTTGGTAGCTACTGGCGCACACGCTGTGCGCGCTAGCAGCAGTTTTTGCTTAGCGTCCACTGTTGAACGACAGGGACTGGCCCAAGGCAAATACCGAATTTGGCGCCGTCGTGCGAATCACCGACTGGGGCTTGAGCTTTTGCAACACGCCCTTTTTGGTGATCTTGCGCTCTTTGACCGCAAAACCCTTGGAGCGCTGCTCGTCCGCCAAGCTGCGCAGGGTGATCGTGCGCATGTGCGCCACCACGGTGCCTTGCAGCGCAGCCCACAAATCGCGGGTCATGTCCTGTGCGCTCTGCGAGGTTTCACGGCTGGACTCCTCTTTCTCTTCGATAGCGCCAATGATGTCAGCCACGGTGATGCTGTCACCCCGGAAGCCCAGGGAATAACCGCCGCCGGGGCCACGGGTGCTCTCCACCAGACCGTGCTGGCGCAATTTGGCGAACACCTGCTCGAGATAAGACAGCGAAATGCGGTGACGCAGCGCGATGTCCTGCAAGGGCACCGGTTGACCGCTTTCGCGCAGGGCCAAGTCAATCATGGCAGTGATGGCAAAACGTCCGCGGGTACTGAGTCGCATACAAGGTCTCCTTTGGTGAACGACTGATAGACCTGTAATGTAGAGATGGTTATGCTTCGCGTAAATTCGAATTTTGTAAATTTTTAATTCGTTTTTTTCGCAGTATTTCAGTTTGTATCCAAGAAGGCGACCATGAACTTCAAGCACCTCCACTACTTTTGGGTCAC
>JAIXVK010000385.1 GCA_027483085.1 Comamonadaceae bacterium
ATCTTAGACCAGCCCATGAGCAACACCAAGCAGCAAAGCCCTGATATGCCCCCAGAAGCCCTCCACCTGCTGCACCAAAGCGGCCTGAAGGCTTTGCAGATTGCAGGGCGGACGCTGTTGCCTGTGGTGCAGGGTGGCATGGGCATCGGGATCTCCGGCAACCGCTTGGCTGGCAGCGTGGCGGCCGCAGGGGGCGTGGGCACGCTCTCCAGCGTGGATTTGCGCCGCCACCACCCGGACCTGATGGACCGTACCCGCGAGCTGGCGCCCGGTGAAGAAGCAAAAGCCGGCATCAACGCCGCCAACTTGGAGGCTATCGACCGCGAGATCAAGGCCGCCCGCGAGCGCACCGAAGGCAAGGGCCTGCTGGCCATCAACGTGATGCGGGCGGTGAGCGAATACGCCGCCAACGTGACCCGCGCCCTGGAAGCCGGCATAGACGCCGTCGTGGTGGGTGCCGGCTTGCCGCTGGACTTGCCCGACCTAGCCAAAGACCACCCCAAGGCAGCGCTGATTCCCATTCTTTCCGACGCGCGGGGTGTGCAACTACTCGTCACAAAATGGGAGCGTAAAAAGCGCCTGCCGGATGCCATCGTCATCGAGCACCCACGCCTGGCCGGTGGCCACTTGGGCGCCGCCAAGATCGCCGACTTGCAGGACCCCCGGTTTGACTTTGAGAACGTGATTCCCCAAGTGCGCCAGTTTTTCAAAGACGCGGGCTACGAGCAACATATCCCGTTGATTGCCGCCGGCGGCATCCGCAGCCATGAAGACATCGCCCGCCTGCAGGCTCTGGGCGCCGACGCGGTGCAACTGGGCAGCGCGTTTGCGGTGACCGAAGAGAGCGACGCCCACGCCGAATTCAAGCGGGTGCTGGCCGAGGCGCGCGAGGAAGACATGGTCGAGTTCACCAGCGTGGCCGGCTTGCCCGCCCGCGCGGTGGGCACGCCCTGGCTGCGCGCCTATATGAAGATCGAGCCCAAGTTGCAGGCCGTGGCCCACGCCAAAAGCCGCTGCACCAAGAGCTTTGACTGTCTGGGCCAATGCGGCCTGCGCGACGGCCTACCGGGCTGGGGCCAGTTTTGCATCGACAACCAGTTGGCGGCTGCGCTGCGTGGCGATGTGAAAAAAGGCCTGTTCTTCCGGGGTGCCGGCCGCCTACCCTTTGGCGACCAGATAAAAACGGTGCGGGAATTGATGCAGCGCTTGCTGACGCCCGGCTTGGCAGGCGCGGCAGCATAAGCAGCGACATAAGCAGCGATTACGCTATCAATTCAGGAGCTACTCGCGCTTATTCTGCGAGCGCTATAGTGCTAAAACCCTTTACGCCTCGCCCTGGAACCCACCGGCGCGCAGGGTCACCACCAAGGTGTCGCGGTAGCCGCCCTCGGCCAAAGGCTGGATCGGTGTGGACTCGTGGATGACACGCTCATCATCCAAGAGCAGCAGTGACCAGGGCTCACTCAGCGTAAAGCGCTGGCCGTTGGGGCCATCGGCCTCAAACACGCGGGTCTCGCCCCCCTTCACACGATCACGGGCCACCATGAACACCGCCACCAAGTCCACACCATCGCGGTGTGCGCCTTCGGGCGTAGGGCGGCCAATGCCATCGGTGGTGTCGATGCGGAACTGGTGCGCCTCGGCAAACCAGGTGTGCGGGCCCTTCAAATCGTCTGCCACCCGGCCCAGCCACGCCAATAACTGCTGCCAAGGCGCTTGCGCTGTGACGCCGCTGTCCATCGGCTCAAAGTGGCGCTGCATGCCGCCGTGCAGCGCGTTGTAAGACAGGGGCTGCCAGTGCGGCCGGTGCGGCGCCTGGGTCACGCCATGGCTATCAAGGACAAAGCAAGAGTGGCGGCGGCGGCGGTAACGGCCACCGTCCTTGAGGTAGTTGTCGGGCGGCAGGTCATTCCAGCCGTCGCACCAGCCCAGCATGGCATCCAGCGGTACGCCGGACAAGCCTGCGACTTGCGACGCTCCTACGACCGCATAGCCCTGGCGAAACAGGGTGGCGCCCAGGTCGGCGGGGCGGGCAATCAGGGGAGGCTGGAAGGAAATGGTCATAGCGCAAGATTATCAACCGCCCTGTGATGCCGCCGCCTGATGTGGGTCAATACGTCCAAGGCCTGCGCCGCCTATGCTGGGCCCGATCAAGGAGAAGCCCGATGAACGAAACCCTTACCGCCCCTGCCACCCTCGCCTGGACCGATGCCCTGGTGCTCGACATGCCCGTGATGGATGAAGTGCACCAGGAATTTGTAGACCTGCTGGAGCGCGTGGTGCTGGCTGACGATGACATGCTGTTGCCCTTGTGGTCGGCGCTGATTGCCCACACCCAGGAGCATTTCGACCGAGAAGACGAGTGGATGCGCGCCACCGGTTTTGCCGCCGGCAACTGCCACGCCACCCAGCACAAAGTGGTGCTGCAGGTGATGCGCGAGGGCGAAGCCCGAGGACACGGCGGTGACCTCGCGGTGGTGCGGCAGATGGCCGATGAACTGGGCATCTGGTTTCCGCAACATGCGCAGAGCATGGACGCATCCTTGGCATTGCACTTGCGTTCGGCGGGCTACGACCCGGCTACCGGAGCGCTCGCCCAACCTGACCGTTTGCCGCAAACGGAGATTCATGGCTGTGGCGGCGCTACCTGCTCGGACACCGCCACCGCCTGACTACACTCGCCCGATGCCCCAAACCCCTGACAGCACCACCGACTTACGCCACCGCCCCACTGAAGACTTGCAAGCCCTACTCACCGGCACCATTTTTGTGGCGTTGGGGGTCTTGATGTTCAAACAAGTCGGCCTGCTGACCGGTGGCACCGCCGGGGTGGCCTTTTGGCTGCACTACGCCACGGGCTGGAATTTCGGGCTGATCTTTTTCGCGATCAACCTGCCGTTTTACGCACTGGCCTACCAGCGCATGGGGCGGGTGTTCACCGTCAAGACCTTCATGGC
>JAIXVK010000066.1 GCA_027483085.1 Comamonadaceae bacterium
AGGGCGCGCGCCGCCTGCACCTCGTAGATTTGAATGGCGCGTTTGCGGGCCATCCCAAGAACGAGGTGGCCATTCGCAAAATCTTGAAGGAAGTGGGCGGCGAGATTGATGTGCAGTTGGGTGGCGGTATCCGCGATCTGGACACCATCGAGCGCTATCTGGATGCGGGCTTGCGCTACGTCATCATCGGTACTGCAGCGGTTAAGAACCCCGGCTTTTTGCAGGACGCTTGCACCGCGTTCGGCGGTCACATCATCGTGGGCCTGGATGCCCGTGACGGCAAAGTGGCCACCGACGGCTGGAGCAAGCTCACCCGTCACGATGTGATCGACCTCGGCAAAAAGTTTGAAGACTACGGCGTCGAAGGCATCATTTACACCGACATCGGCCGCGACGGCATGCTATCCGGCATCAACATCGATGCCACCGTCAAGCTCGCGCAAGCGCTCACGATTCCTGTCATCGCCTCTGGTGGCCTGTCCAACATGGCCGACATCGAAGCCCTGTGCGCTGTGGAAGATGAAGGCGTGGAAGGTGTGATCTGCGGCCGTGCCATTTATAGCGGCGACCTCGACTTTGAAAAAGCGCAGCTCCGCGCCGACGAGTTGAACGGATGAACAAGTTTTGCCGCCGGGCCGTCCCAAGGCTGGGCTTGGGGTTTTGCCAAAACACGGCCCCCTCGGGGGGCAGGAAGCTACACGAAGTGAGCGACCGTGGGGGCAACCATGCTCGCTAAGAGAATTATTCCTTGCCTCGACGTGACTGGCGGTCGCGTCGTCAAAGGCGTGAACTTTGTTGAGCTGCGTGACGCCGGCGATCCGGTAGAAATTGCTGCGCGCTACAACGACCAGGGTGCTGACGAACTCACGTTTCTCGACATTACCGCTACCAGTGATGGGCGGGATTTGATTCTGCACATCATCGAGGCGGTGGCTTCGCAAGTGTTCATTCCGCTTACCGTGGGTGGCGGTGTGCGGGTGGTCGAGGATGTGCGCCGATTGCTGAACGCAGGCGCCGACAAGGTGAGCTTAAACTCGGCGGCCTTGGCCAATCCGCAGGTGATTGAAGACGCATCGCTCAAATACGGGTCACAGGCGATTGTGGTGGCGATTGACGCAAAGCGCCGGTCCGCCGAAGTCGCAGCCACCCGCGGTGCGGGCTGGGATGTGTACAGCCACGGCGGCCGTAAAAACACCGGGCTGGATGCAGTGGTGTGGGCCTCCGAAATGGCGCGCCGCGGTGCCGGCGAGATATTGCTCACCAGCATGGACCGTGATGGCACCAAGAGTGGCTTTGATTTGGCCCTGACCCGAGCGGTGGCCGATGCGATCAGCGTACCGGTGATTGCCAGTGGCGGCGTGGGTAACCTCGACCACCTGGCAGATGGCGTGCAGCAGGGTGGCGCCGATGCGGTGCTGGCAGCCAGCATCTTCCATTACGGCGAATACACGGTGGGCCAGGCGAAAGCGCGTATGGCGGAGCGGGGTATCCCGGTCAGAATTTAAGCCTTTTAGGGCTCTGGCGCCCAACAATGCTGCGCAAGCAGCTATCAAAAAGTAGCAAATGGAATCTCAAATGACCCCCCCAGTGAGCTGGATCAAGCACATCCGTTGGGACTCCAAAGGCTTGGTGCCTGTCATTGCACAAGAGCAAACCACGGGTGATGTGCTGATGTTTGCCTGGATGAACCGGGAGGCGCTGCAAAAAACCGTGGAGCTCGGTCAGGCGGTGTATTTCAGCCGTTCGCGCGACAAGCTCTGGTTCAAAGGCGAAGAGTCCGGCCATGTGCAGAAAGTCCATGAGATCCGTATGGACTGTGACAGTGACGTTATCTTGCTCAAAGTGACCCAGCTGGGCCATGAGCCCGGTATCGCTTGCCACACCGGGCGCCACAGCTGTTTCTTCAGTGTGCTGAAGGACGGTGTCTGGCAAGCGGTTGACCCGGTGCTCAAAGACCCTGAATCCATTTACAAGTAAAGCGCGTATTCACACCATGCAGGACACACTCACTTCTCAAGATGCGCTAGCCCATTTGGCGGCTGTCATCGAAAGTCGCAAAGCGGCCAACGGGGGCGACCCCGAGGCGAGCTATGTGGCGCGCCTGCTCCACAAAGGCCCTGACGCCTTTTTGAAGAAAATCGGTGAAGAAGCCACTGAAGTGGTGCTGGCCGCCAAAGACGCGGACCACGGCGGCGACAAAACCAAGATCGTCTACGAGATGGCAGACCTGTGGTTCCACAGCATGGTGGCGCTGGCCCATTACGGCCTGAGCCCCGCAGATGTCATCACCGAGTTGCAGCGTCGCTTGGGCACCAGCGGTCTGGAAGAAAAGGCCCTGCGCAAAGCGGTGGCGCGCGAAGCCGAGTCCAAATAAGGAGCCGCGCAATGAGCCAAGACTTCACCACCCCCACTACATCGGATCAGGCCCTGTTGCTCAAGCTGCAGGGGCTGAACACGGTGGGTACTATCAGCTATGTGCTACACCTCATCGTGGCGGTAGCGGCCTTGATTCCCGGCGGGCAGTTTGGCTTGACGCTGTTGCTGGTGGCCCTGATCATCGATTTGGTCAAGCGTGATGACGCAGCCGGTACTTGGCATGCTTCGCATTTCCGCTGGCGTATCCGCTCGGTGTTGTTTGCAGGGTTGGCGTATTTGCTGACTTTCCCTCTGTTTCTGCTTTTGTATTTTCCGGGCGCTGTGGCCTGGGCTGTCATATCACTGTGGTTTCTCTACCGTATCGTCACAGGCTTTATGGCAATGAATAAAGGTCAGGAGATCGGTGCATGAGCGAGCACACCCATCACGCCCACGATGCGAATTGCATTTTTTGCAAGATCGTGGCCAAGCAGATTCCATCCAAGGCGGTGTTTGAGGATGAGCATGTCTATGCCTTCCACGACATCAATCCCTGGGCGCCGGTGCATTTTTTGCTGATACCCAAGGCGCATATTCCCAGCATGGCGCACATCACTGCAGAGCATGGCACCCTGATGGCCCACATGATGGCCCTGGTGCCGCAGTTGGCTTTGAAGGAGGGATGCAACCCTTATCCCGAAGGCGGCTACCGTCTGGTTACCAATACCGGGTCAGAGGGTGGGCAGGAAGTCCATCATTTACATTTTCACATCATGGGTGGTCCTCGCCCCTGGCTGAAAGGTTAGTCGCTTCAAGTGGGCGACTAGAATTCAATTTATTGTTAGGAGTACATCATGGGTTCATTTTCTATTTGGCACTGGTTGATCGTTCTGCTGATCGTCGTCATGGTGTTCGGCACCAAGAAACTCAAGAACATCGGCTCTGATTTGGGCGGTGCGGTCAAAGGTTTCAAAGACGGCATGAAAGACGGCACTACGCCTGCTGCCGACGACAAAGCCGCTCCTGCACAACAAGTGGCTAATGCCGCTGAGAAAACCACGATCGACGTGGAAGCCAAGCAAAAGTCCTGAGCTGAATCTGCGTGATTGATCTCGGAATTTCCAAAATGGCGCTGATCGGCGCGGTGGCGTTGATCGTCATCGGGCCTGAAAAGCTGCCCCGGGTTGCGCGCACGGTGGGTGCCTTGCTTGGCAAGGCGCAACGCTATGTGTCGGATGTGAAGGCTGAGGTCAACCGGTCGATGGACCTGGACGAGTTGAAGAAAATGCGCGAAACCGTCGAAGGTGCCGCGCGCGATGTAGAAAACTCCATCCAGACATCTGCCTCCGACTTTGAGAAGTCGTGGTCCGAGGTCGCCGATGGAGCGCTAGTGCCTGAGCCACCGAGCTACAAACATCCCAACAAAAACTGGCGTTTGAAGCAAGGTGCCATGCCCCAGTGGTACAAGGCCCGTAACGGGGTGCGTACCCGTGCTTTGTCGGGTGCTGCACGAGTAGCCCGGTTC
>JAIXVK010000574.1 GCA_027483085.1 Comamonadaceae bacterium
GCGCGCAGAATGAACTTGGAAAGAGCAATGCCCCAAAGTTGGGCATTCTTCTTGCTTGACCGTTGGCATCCGAAAACCATGAAGGAATTTCCATGAAAAAGCGCCAGTTTCTCCACGCCATCGCATTTGCTGCCGCCACAGTGGCCGCCGGTTCTGCCATGGCCCAAAGCACGCCGATCAAGTTCCAGTTGGACTGGCGCTTTGAGGGTCCATCCGCCCTGTTTTTGACACCTTCGGCCAAGGGCTACTTCAAAGATGCCAAGCTGGACGTGACCATCGACGCCGGCAACGGCTCGGGCGGTGCGGTGACCCGCGTGGCGTCTGGCGCTTATGACATGGGCTTTGCCGATCTGGCTGCGCTGATGGAATTCCACGCCAACAACCCGGATGCACCCAACAAGCCCATCGCCGTGATGATGGTCTACAACGACACACCCGCTTCGGTAATGGCGCTCAAAAAGTCCGGCATCAAGACGCCGGCCGATTTGAACGGCAAGAAACTCGGTGCACCCGTGTTTGACGCCGGCCGCCGCGCCTTCCCTATTTTTGCCAAGGCTAACAATGTGAGCGGCGTGCAGTGGACCGCGATGGACCCACCCCTGCGCGAAACCATGCTCGCCCGTGGTGATGTAGACGCGATTACCGGCTTCACCTTCACCTCGCTGTTGAACTTGGAAGCGCGTGGCGTCAAGTCAGAAGACGTGGTGATCCTGCCCTACCCCGAATTCGGCGTGAAGCTGTATGGCAACGCGATCATCGCTTCGCCCAAGATCCTCAAAGACAACCCGGCTGCAGTAAAGGCCTTCTTGGCCGCGTTTGCCAAGGGCGCCAAAGACGTGATCGCCAACCCCTCCGCGGCGATTGCTGATGTGAAGGCGCGCGACGGCATCATCAACGCGGACCTGGAAACACGCCGCCTCAAGCTGGCCATCGACACCGTCATCAACAGCGCCAATGCCCGCGCAGAAGGCTTTGGCCAGGTCAACGGACCTCGCCTATCGCTGATGGCGTCCCAGGTGTCAGACGCGTTCAACACCAAAACCCGCATCAACCCCGATGTAGTGTGGAATGCCAGCTACCTGCCCTCCAAGGCTGAGCTCAACATCCTGCCCAAGAAGTAAGCATGACAACACCAGCATCCCCCTGGTTTGTTGATTTTCAGGATGTCTGGCTTGCCTATAACGATGAACTGCTAAAGCAGAACCACTTTGCGGTCGAAGCCATCGACCTCAAGGTGCGTAAAGGCGAGTTCATCGCCATCGTCGGCCCATCGGGCTGCGGCAAGTCCACCTTCATGAAGCTGACCACCGGCTTGAAAATGCCCTCCAAGGGCAAGATCCTGATCGACAACGAGCCTGTCACAGGGCCCCTTAAGATTTCCGGCATGGCCTTTCAGGCGCCGTCCCTGTTGCCATGGCGCACCACGGTCGACAACGTGCTCTTGCCGTTGGAAATCGTAGAGCCCTACCGCAGCAACTTCAAAGCCAAGCGCAAGGAATACGAAGAGCGCGCGCGCAAACTGCTACAAAAAGTAGGCTTGGGCGGCTATGAAGACAAGTTCCCTTGGCAGCTCTCGGGTGGTATGCAGCAGCGGGCGAGTATTTGCCGCGCGCTGATCCATGAACCCAAGATGCTCTTGCTCGACGAGCCCTTTGGCGCACTGGACGCGTTCACCCGCGAAGAGCTGTGGTGCATCTTGCGCGACCTGTGGACCGAGCAGCAGTTCAATGTGATTTTGGTGACGCACGACCTACGCGAATCGGTGTTTCTGGCCGACACGGTCTATGTGATGAGCAAGAGCCCCGGCCGCTTTGTGGTGAAACGCGAGATCGACCTGCCGCGCCCGCGCGACCTAGAGATCACTTACACCAAAGAGTTCACCGACATCGTGCACGAGCTGCGCGGGCACATCGGCGCCATGCGCTCGACTGCGCCTGCGGCATCCGGTGCCATTACCCAATAAGGCGGCCCATGACAAACAAACGAGTTGAAGCGTGGGCACCCTGGGTGTTGCTGGTGTTTTTCATTGCACTGTGGCAAGTGCTATGCAGCGCACTGGATGTGTCGGAGTTTGTATTCCCGAGCCCCTGGCGGATCTGGACGCAATTCTGGGAGTTCAAAGGCATCATCGCGGGCCACGCATGGCGCACCTTCTGGGTGACCATGGCGGGCTTTGGCATTGCCATCGTGGTGGGTGTGTTGCTGGGTTTTGTGATCGGCAGTTCACGCCTAGCCTACGCTGCGGTGTACCCGCTGATGACAGCATTTAATGCGCTGCCCAAGGCCGCGTTTGTGCCAATTCTGGTGGTGTGGTTCGGCATTGGCGTGGGCCCTGCCATCCTCACAGCCTTCCTGATCAGCTTTTTCCCGATCATGGTGAACATTGCCACCGGTCTGGCCACCTTGGAGCCTGAGCTCGAAGATGTGCTGCGGGTGCTGGGCGCCAAGCGCTGGGACGTCCTCATGAAAGTGGGCCTGCCCCGCTCCATGCCTTACTTTTATGGTTCGCTCAAAGTCGCCATTACCCTGGCATTTGTGGGCACTACCGTTTCCGAGATGACAGCGGCCAATGAAGGCATTGGCTACCTGCTCATCAGCGCAGGCTCTGCCATGCAAATGGGATTGGCCTTTGCCGGTTTGGTGGTGGTGGGGGCGATGGCCATGGTGATGTACGAGCTGTTCAGCGCCATTGAAAAGCGCACTACCGGCTGGGCGCACCGTGGCTCGCAGAACCATTGATGTATGGTTTGGCATGCCCGTTTAAACCTCAAATACCAGGTCGAGAACCAGCGCTGTGTGGCCCGCTATGACCATAGCGGGCCGCTCCGGATTTTGCAAAGCCTCTACCCCGAGGGCGACACCATCTGCCACAACGTGCTGGTGCATCCGCCCGGCGGCTTGGTCGGTGGAGACACCTTGGAGCTGAATGTGTCGGTCGGCCCGGGAGCACACGGGCTGGTTACCACCCCGGGTGCAACCCGGTTTTACCGCTCGGATGGCCCGGTCGCAACCCAAACTACCCGCCTGCACCTGCAAGAAGACGCGCGCCTGGAATGGCTCCCCCTGGAGGCCATTTGCTACGACGCGTGTAACGCCATCAACAAACTGCAACTGAACCTCGCACCCGGTGCACAGTGCATAGGCTGGGACATCACGGCACTCGGCCTGCCCCATGCCAAGCTGCCTTTTGTGAGCGGTTGGCTCGACCAGCACCTGGAAATACCCGGAGTTTGGCTGGAGCGTGGCCGCCTGCGTGCCGACGACCAACGCTTGATGGACGGACCCACTGGCCTCGCAGGCCACCGCTGCCTGGCAACTTTGTTTTTTGCAAGTGGCACCCCCTGGAAGCGTTCGGACAAAGAAGCCCTGATCGACCTCGCCCGCGACACCTTGCGGGAGCACCCGCTCGCACTCGCCGGCGGCGTAACCAGCCCCAACACCTGCACACTGGTGCTGCGGGTCTTGGCACCCACGGTCGAGCCGGCCATGCAGCTCTTGCGCACGGTGCGCCAACAGTGGCGCGCGCAGGCGTGGCAGATGGCGGGCCAGGATCCGCGCATTTGGGCCATGTAGCTTTTCTGGTCAATCGCGGTTGGCACCACCATAATGTGCCCAATGGCTGCGATTGACTATGACCTCTCCACCTGCAACGCACTAGTCGTTGACGGGAACCCCACTTCACGCTCCATACTGGTTTCACAGCTGCGGGACTTTGGGGTCGCATCCGTGTCCCA
>JAIXVK010000285.1 GCA_027483085.1 Comamonadaceae bacterium
GTGGCTTCGATATCGTTCACTCTCACGAAAACACATGGCATGGGAATGTGCAGACTGTGCATGTGTTGCCGGTTAAGCACACGCTGTTTACCGGGAAGCGAGGCTTTGGCTTGGCTCTGCGCTGGTTGAAAGTGGTGACCAGCCCACGCTTGCTAGCCTATCTGTGGCTGGAAGAGCGGCGCTTTGCATTTGCCTATAAAAAGAAAGTGGTCTGCGCTTCCACCACATTGAAAGAGGTGGTGGAGCGAGCATTCCCTGATTCACGCGGAATGCTGGAGGTCATTACGCCGGGCGTGGATGCAGTGCCCGGGCCGGCCACTGCAGCGGTCAAAGCGGAAGCGCGACGCTCCTTGGAGTTGCCTGATGATGTTCCGGTGCTCCTTTTTGTCGGCAATGACTTCGGCAAAAAGGGGCTCAAAACTCTTTTGGACGCGTTGGCCACGCTTGATAGTGCGGTACAGCTTTTGGTGATTGGCCGGTCGGAGCGCACCGGCGACTATGAGCAGCAAGCCACGGCGCTGGGCTTACGCTCGCGGGTGCACTTTAGGGGCAGCTTGAGAGATATGTCAGTGGCCTACAGCGCTGCGGACATGTTGGTGCATCCTACCTTGGAAGACTCTTATGGCATGGTCGTGTTGGAGGCCATGGCGCATGGTTTGCCCGTGGTGGTGAGCGACGCGCCTTTTAGTGGAATTGCCAAGGATTTGACGCAGGGTTTGAACGCCATCTTGCTGTCAACACCGACCGACGCCATAGACCTTGCTTCAAAGATACAGGCTCTTTTGGGTGATAGAGAGAAGGCCACTGCACTGGCCACGGGTGGGGTGAACTTCGCTACCGCGAACTCTTGGACCGAGGCCGGGCGGCGCTACAGCACGCTTTTTTCCGGTGTGACGCGTCGGTACCGCCAGCGCTGGTTGGTGCTCTCCCATGCCTTCAATATGGACGGGCGCGCAGCCAGTCAGACGATTACTGATAAGTTACCGCACCTAGAGGCCGCAGGCATAGAGCTGGTGGTGCTAAGCGGTGTGTCGGGTAGCCGTGATCGTCACTACGAGCATTACCAACTCTGGCCGGCAGGGCCGGCAGGAATTCGCTTTGAGTTGCGTCACGTCTTACGCAAGCATCTAGGTTCTCCGCTGATGTACCGGCTGGTGATGTTGCTGCTCTCGCTGCCTTTGTTGCCTTTCATGTTGGTCGAAAAGGTTCTACGTCCGGTGGAGAGCTCTTGGTCTTGGTGGCTATCAGCCTATGTGAAGGGCTGGCTGTTGGCTCGTGACCGGAAGTTCGATCTCATCTATTCCACAGGCGGTGCGTTTGCAGCCCATTTGGCCGGTAACGCCCTAAAGCGATCGCTGGGCGCGCGCTGGCTGGCTGAGGTGCACGATCCACTGGTCATGCCGGGCAGTGAGCCTGTGAGCAAGCAAGAGTTGATGCAAGCTGAGGTTGAGCGCATTATTTGCACCCACGCGGATGTGGCGATTTGGTTTACTGATCAGGCATTAGCAAGTGCTGGGCGCCGTCACCCCCAATTGGGTGAGCGCGGCAAGATGATGTTGCCGGGAATTGATGCGCCATTCAAAGTATTGCCTCCGTATGTGCCGGGCCCGAAGATGGTGATCGGGCATTTCGGGTCCCTGTCTGCGACCCGTAACCTTACCCCCATCATCGGCGCGTTAGAAACCTTGGTGTCCGAGAGCCCCGAGTTGAGAGAGCAGATTGAGCTGCAACTCACTGGTGGGCCACTGGATGAGGTGTCTGAAGCGGTCCTACACAAATCGCCGATCAGAGACCTCGTCCGCCACCTTGGGCGGATCGAGGCCGACCTGGACACTGGTCTCTCCGGGCGGGAGCAGATTTTGCGCCGCATGCGCAATACGGATGTATTGCTGTTATTGCATGGTACGGAGCCCATTTGTGCCGAGTACATTCCGTCCAAACTGTATGAGTATCTTTGGATGCAACGGCCGATTTTGGCGACCGTTAACAACAACCCGCAAATGTCGGCTTTATTGCTCGAACAGGGGCATAGTGTGATTGAGGTAGGGCAGGGAGAATTTGTGTCAGGGGAAATGTCTCGCTCATTGAGTATTCTCCATAAACGCTGGTGTAATGGCGAAAAATTGGAACATCAGGGTCTAAATCCGTATACGACGAAAACAGCCGTTGTCCATTTGTTATCGTGGGCATAGTAGTTTGCTTGTACCCTGGCTGGACGATACCTATTTTCTGTTGATTCTAAAACTCACTCACCCATGCACCTCGACAAAGTAGTCGCCCGAATTGAAGGTGGACTAGGGAATCAGTTGTTCCAATACGCTGCAGCACGTAGCTTGGCAGACCGTTTGCAATGCGGCTTGTTATTGGATCTAAGAGGGATCGCCGAAAACGGAGATCGGCCCTACCAGCTCGATCTTTACGGCATCCGAGCTGAGATTGCGGACAGACGAACGCTGGCTGCCTTACCTGCTTGGCGCTCCTCTCGTGCAGGGCGCATTCAGCAGTCGCTGTCCTTTGTAGTGCCGGCCTTGGTGCGCTCAACAGTTTTTTGGCCTCAGAGCTTTGCCTACGACGAACGGATCGAGTGGCTGAGGCACCCGGTCTACATGGTTGGCTACTGGCAGACGGAGCGCTACTTCGCTTGGAATCGCCAGCGGCTCCTGCAGGACTTGACGCTGCGCTCGGCCGCGTCAGCGGATTCGGATTGGGCCGAAATAATCAGGAATTGCAATAGTGTGTCACTGCATGTGCGGCGTGGTGACTACGTTAGCAATCCTAACGCTGCGCAGAATCATGGAACCTGCGACCTAGACTTCTATCAGCACTCGGTCGCATCATTGCTAGAGCAGCAGCCCGACTTAGAGGTGTTCGTTTTCTCAGATGAACCCGAGTGGGCGGCTGACCATCTGCGGCTGCCTGCGCCTATCCATATCGTAGACGCCAATCCTCCCGATCGGGGTCACCTAGATCTGGAGCTCATGCGTGCCTGTCGGCATCATGTGCTGGCCAACAGCTCATTCAGCTGGTGGGGCGCTTGGCTTTGCGTGCAGCCGGGGCAGACGGTGTATGCACCGGACCGCTGGTTTGCCAACCCTAGTGTAGACACCCGAGACATCATTCCCCCGCACTGGCACCGCTTGTAGGGCGATTACACTTGCCAAGTCCGGTGAACCACAGCGCGGCCAAGGCACGTTCCAAACGGGTGGGGATCGTCAGCCAGCCGTTGCGGCGAAACTGGAACTCTGCATATATTTGGTAGTTCGCGCTCCACGAAATGCCTGTTATCCGTGCATTGAGAATTCGCATGAAGGTCCAGGCAATGTGTTTTCGTTGACCAAAGGGAATGCTGTGGGGAACATAGTCTAAGCCCGTCAGCCGCACAACGTAGCGCGACTGAATCTTGTGGAAAGAGTTGCGTGCGGCCTGTTGTTTGACTTGGCTGACCTGACTCGCATGAACCCTGTAAGTCAGCAGAGGGGACGGTATGTTGTAGAACTTCCCTCCTTGGGCGGCGATGTCACACCATAGGCCGTAGTCTTCAGCGTGGGTGTACTCTCTGCTGTATCCGGTCCGCCGCACCATGCTGGCCTTCAGGCTGGTGCTGGGATTACAGAGAGGCGAGTAGATCGTCAGCAAGGCTCGGATATCGCTGTCGCTAGAGTGGCCTGTGCGCGTGCGCCGCTTGCCTGTCGCATTTTCGAGGGTGGTGTGGAAGCTTCCACAGACATCCAGTCCACCTTGCTCCATGGCCCGGAACTGCTCCTCTAGGCGCGTGGGGGCCGCGATGTCGTCGGCATCCATCACTGCAATATAGCGTCCGTTCGCGGCCTGAAACCCTCGGGTGCGGGCTTGGATCAATCCGTGGTTGCTGCCCAGGACGAACAGCCGGACGCGCGGATCCTGAAGTTTCCCCAGATAGGCCAATGTGCCATCGAGTGATCCATCGTCAACGATAATCAACTCGAAGTCTGAGAATGTCTGGTTCAACAGGCTTTGAATGCATTCATCCAGATAGAGCTCGGCGTTGTAAGTGCAAAGCACAATTGAAAAGACAGGCGACATAAGCGATATGGGCAAGCGTGAAGTATTGTTGGTAGACGGGGAGGGTGGAGCCTGGCCTTGGCGCAGACAAATGCGGGAGCCGGGAGATGTATGGGGAGCGACTCATTACACCTTCGCCACGGATTCTAAGAGCAAGCCTGATTGGCTAGTGGTGTTCTCGGCCTGGCCCGAGGTTGTGCTGCAAACATCCGTGCCGAAGCATCGCAGAATCTTTGTGGCGGGCGAACCCGAAAGCTTTCATCGCTATCAACCTCGATTTCTGGAGCAGTTTGGCACGGTTATCACAACGCAGCGCGGCACGCGTCACCCACGCGCCATCTACAGCCAGCCAGCGATTAATTGGTTTGCAGGAGTCCGTTTCCAGGATGGGCCGCAGCGGTTGGTTCCCGTACTCGATTATGCGGATTTAGCGGTAGGCAATCCGGTAAAAACCAAGCTTTGTTCTGTTGTCTGTTCTAGCAATGCAACCACGAAGGGCCACCGAAAACGCATTGAGTTTGTAGATTTGCTTAAGAGAGAGTTCGGCGATCGAATTGACTTTTACGGTCGAGGGCGTCGCGAAATGGCGGATAAGGACGAAGCTCTGGCGCACTACCGCTTTCACATTGCTCTGGAAAACTCGGTGCACAGCGACTATTGGACGGAGAAGCTTGCGGATCCCTTTTTGCGTGGGTGCTATCCCATCTACAACGGATGCCCCAATCTTTCTAACTATTTTCCTGATGGAAGCTATTCTCGTATCGACCTTGCAAAGCCTCGCGCGGCACTAGCTATTGTGCGGGCCGTGCTGGAAAGTGACATCGACCGACAGCACGCAGCAGAGCTTGCTGAAGCTAAGCGCAGAATCTTGCTGGATTACAACCTATTCGCTGTATTGGAAAGGATTTATCCCGATTTGGAAGCCAGTGAGGCAGTGACCTACGAGGCAATTGACATGAGGCCAATACGCCTTTACTCGGACCACGAGGCGAAGGATTTCAAGTTCAGTCGGCGGCTGCGCCGCTGGCTCGGTCTGCCCCTTTGAGCGTGAGGCTGCAGAACATTGCGGTTATGAAGAAAAGAAGTTCAATGAAGTGGTCGGTGCATACTTCGGTGATGAGGTAGCTTACGAATATTACAGGCACCGCCCATACGACATAACTGCCCCAGAAATCAGTCCGATGTATTGCCCTCAAATAGCTAACCCCTAGTGGTAGGCAAACCGTGAGCAGTCCGGGCAAGCCAAAGCCGAGCAAGAAGTCCATCCAGCCACTGTGAGTAGCTCCGCGCGCTCTGCCATCAGGCTTATGAAAGTCGCTCCATTTCTGAATGGCCAGTGCGCCGAAAGAGTGATGGATTAATCCATACCCAAGGGGGTGCTCTTTCAACAGTTCAAGCCCGGCATATGCCCAAGACACTCTTTCATATGTGCTTACGTTTACTACTATTCCATTTTGGTTTGTTGGTAACGGTGAGGTTTTGTCTCTCCAGTAGCTATGTAGCTCAATTTGGGAGCTGATTTTGTAGTCAGCGATAATGTGAGACCATGCTGGATTGCTTTCAACGTGATTCTTCAGCACGAAGCCTGCTAGGAGGATGCATGCAAACAACATCGTAAAAAAACTATTGCGCTGTGCAGAGTGCTTTTTCTCTGCTCCTGCTATCTTGAAAAGAAAGTAAACAAACAATAGAAAGAACATTGCCATGCCATTTTTGGTGTTCGCAAAGTAGTCAGAAAAAATGGTGCCTGCGATTCCTAGGGGGGCGAGGAAATACCAGGTTGTCGGAGATTTCCTGTCGCGTGCCGACAATATTTTGATAAACATTACCGGTAAAAAAAGACTTCCGAAAATGACCAATGGCGTCTTCCCCAAATAGGGGGTCATGTAGAAGTCTTGGTGAATCCATTGACCCGTCCGCAGTACCTCATAGGCGTAGCGAACACAGAAAATAACAACAGTCCCTGCCAATCCACAGATCAGCAAGGGCTCTTGAATTTTCTGGAGGAGGGGTGACAACTGCCGCTCTGGCTGGGCCAGTAGCAGGCCAAGCGCTAGGCCCATGAGGGTCGCCAGAAAGGTGCGCAGCCACTCTCCTGTGAACTCACGCCATTGCTCTTCAAAGTTTCCTGCCAGCAGGAATAAGTGAAGAGCCAGCCAGATGAAGAAACTCAGCAAAATATAGACTGGCCAAGCCCTTCTTTGCGTGAGCTGAGGTAATTCTTGAAACAGCAGCATAGCTGAGGCCACACCACCACAGAGTAGTGTCACGTTCCGCAGGGCCATGGTGTTGGGTAAGGGCCAAATCGCAAGAAGGATGGCTGCGCTAAACAATAGCACAGTGGCCGATATTGTTCTTTTGATCATATTCTGTTGCTTCAGACCGTGTGCGGGCTTTTCTCCAAGTAGTGTGATTGTGCCATCGCGATGTGTAGCCTCGACGATCTCCGTCCTATTTTCACAGACCCAAAAGTTAGTACAGTCACGCAGCCATTGCTAGATGCTGCTTCAGGTGAAACCGGGTGCCGGTTAGATTCTGCCTAGGCTGCGCCGTAGGCGCCGTCCTATCCTTGAGAGCCAACTGCCCCCTTCGCTAGGCCAGTCCATATCGCGCTCCCAGGCCGATTGAAAAATAATCCCGCAGTAAAACAGGGCGAGGTGCTGAGGGCCCAAACCTCGGCGTTTGTCCTGGTCATATTGCCAGGCATAGTGGTAGACCTTGAACAAGGCTTGGCAGGGGCGTAGCGGAATAGCCTGATACGACAGCAGGGCCTCCCCATACCAGCGCGATTCAATCGGAGCTTGTTCGATAGCATCGGCCAAGCTTATTCCACGTGGATGCAGATAGTGTTTGTCCAAGCTCTCCCAGACCGCGCGATGCCAGACCAGCGGAAAGGGTCCAAAGCTGTAACGCCGGCCGGCACGGCCAAACAGGCCCTGCATAAGATCGGCTTCACGCTGGAAGGCGTCAACCACACGCCCGCGCTTTTGGCGAAGGGCGTCTTCCAGCAAATCATGGGCCTCGTCCAGCACGGTGTACGGTATACCGTCTGGCGCTAGAAAGTTCGCCGCACTAAAGGGCCGTATGAACACCGCGTCCGAATCCAGACACAGGTACGATTCGGACAGACCGAGGCGCCAAAATTCTGATTTCACAACCTGCTGTGATCTGCTGCCTGGCATTCCTGCTACGTGTTGCGGATCTAACCGTGGGGAGGCAGCTAAGATGTCTTCGTCGCTGATCAGTGCGCTAACCAGCCCTTGCAGATGTTCACGGAACAAAGGGAGCTCCGCTCTGCTAGCTGATACGTAAAAGGGCAGCAGTTCAGTATTGAACTGACGTATTGATTCTGCCAGCCTCACTACGCGGCGCAGATCTGTGCTGTAGGACTTGCAGTAAAGCGCCAGGGGGGTCATTTCCGCTTGTCCTCATAGGCGGTTGCTACCTTAATCAAAAACTGCAGGGGATTGGTGGCTCTCGCGACCATGATTCGCTTGAGCGCATAAGGATTGTCCCCCGCTTGAACACGACCACGACGTGTGCTTGTAGCGGATATATAGCCAGTCTGTCGCACCATTTTTTCGTGTTCTGGTTGGAACCAGCCGTAGGGGTAGCAGAAATGTCTCACTTCCGCCCCCAACATGTGCTCCAACTCCAATTTAGATTGCGTAATCTGTTTATACGCCTCATCTTGCGGGAGTTCGGTTAGCTTGGCATGGTTCTGCGTGTGCGAGCCTACATCCATGCCTGCCGCATGCCATGAACGCCAATCTTGTTGGGTCATGAGAGGTTTTTCAGCAACCTTCCCAGAGTCCCATGA
>JAIXVK010000418.1 GCA_027483085.1 Comamonadaceae bacterium
AGGGCAATGCTCGACATCACCGCCGCCAGCACAAAAGCCGAACCCGGTGGATGAGAAAACGCCAGCGCCAGCGTAGGCGTGACCACGGCAATCGCAATACCCTCGTACAGGCAAGCTTGAAGAATTCGACGTTGCAAAGGAGACATGGCGGCATGGTAACGGGAGCCCGAGGCCAAGCTAACATCTCTCGCATGGGAGAACACAACACCAACCACACCGCGCTGCAAATGGCTGGGGGCAAGTGCCGATCATCGCGGTGGAAACTGGGGGCGCCAGCTCGCTAGGCGCCAAGCGCATGTGCGAGCAGACCCTGCAATACACCCAGCGGTGCTAGGTGCAGAGCGTGTTGGTCGGCAAGTCGCTTAACGGCGGCTAATGCTTTATGGAGCGGCGTTCTTCTTGGCAATTTCATTGCCAACGTAGCCGCCACCCACAGCACCGGCGATAGTGGCAAGGGTTTTACCATCGCCGCTGCCGAACTGGTTGCCGACCAGGCCACCCACAACCGCACCAATACCGATTCCTACCGCGCTGTTTTTCTCGGCCGCAGGAGCGGGAGTCGCAGCAGCTTGTGCGGGGGGCGTGGAGTTCGATGCCACTTGCCCAGAGGTCTTGGGGGTAGCTGGCTTTTGACTAACAACTTTGGGCACAGTCGGTTTTGCAGCCGGCGCTGACACAATGGCCGGCGGGTTGGCTGTGAAGCTTGCGGGAGCAGTGGCACTGGAGTTAGGAAGCAGGCCTGTGAGCGCAGCTGCACCCAAAAGGCTCACCACGATGACGGAGCCTGCAGCGATCGCAATCACTGGATGCAAGCGCCACGCGCTGGGTTGCTGGAGAGTGGTGGGGTATGTGTTCATCGGGTGTCCTTATGTGGTGACTTGATACACCGCCAGTGTGGCGGCGCCCTGCTTTTGTCACCAGAGGACCTGATCCCGAATCGGCGTAGGAAGCCGCCTACAAAAGTCGCGCGCAACCAGCCCCAGATCCCGTGCTCGCTTCTCAGGAGCTACGGGTCTTTAGGGTGCTTGCCTCAAGCGGTAACCTGCACACCCTTCCAGAACGCCACACGATCGCGCACCATGGCGGCTTCGGGTTTGGGGTCGGCGTAGTACCAAACGGCGTCGATGTTCATCTCGCCGTTCACCATCAGCGAGTAGTAGCTGGCCTGGCCTTTCCAGGCGCAGCTGGTTTTGTGGTTGCTGAACTGCACGTAATCGCGGTTCAGGCTGCTGGCGGGAAAGTAGTGGTTGCCTTCTACGAGCACGGTGTCGTCGCTCTGGGCAATCACGGTGCCGTTCCAAATGGCTTTCATGGCGGTTTCCTTGGGGGTATTGAGGGTGCCATTGCAACACAGCTGGCTGTGCTGCGGGCCAACCGGGGGCAATCAGTTTCGCTTATCCTGTGGCCTCACTTTAAAGGCTCGCCCCATGCTACCCACCACCCCTTTTATGCGCCGTCACCTTCTTGTATTGGCCACCGGCCTGCTGGCCACCTTTGCCAGCCATGCCCAAAGCCCGGTACGTGTAGGCTCCAAGATCGACACCGAAGGCAAGCTGCTCGGCAACATCGTGGTGCTGGCGCTGGAAGCCAACGGCATCAAAACAGAAAACAAGGTGGCCTTGGGCAACACCAAGGTGGTGCGCACGGCCCTGCTGGCCGGTGAGATTGACCTGTACCCCGAGTACACCGGCAACGGCGCCTTCATGCTGGGTGACGAAAGCAACAAGGCCTGGAAAGATCTGCGCGCTGGCTACGAGCTCGCCAAAAAGATGGACCTTGAGAAAAACAAGGTCGTCTGGCTGGAGCCGGCCAACGCCAACAACACCTGGGCGATTGCCGTGCGCAAAGACGTCGCCACTGCCAACAAGCTGCGCACCCTGGACGACATGGGCCAGTACATCGCCAAGGGTGGCGCCTTCAAGCTCGCTGCCTCGGCCGAGTTCATGGAGCGTGCTGACGCCATGCCCGCCTTCCAGGCTGCCTACGGCTTCAAACTGCGTGCTGACCAAGCACTGGTGCTGGCGGGTGGCGACACCGCAGCCACCATCAAGGCCGCTGCCGAAAAAACATCGGGCGTGAACGCCGCCATGGCCTACGGTACCGACGGCCCCGTGGCGGCCTTGGGCTTGGTCGTGATGGACGACCCCAAGGGTGTGCAACCGGTGTATGCCCCTGCCCCGCTGGTGCGTGAAGAAGTGCTCAAGCGCTACCCCGCCATTGCCACGGTGTTGGCACCCATCTTCAAATCGCTAGATGGCCCCACTTTGCAAATGCTGAATGCACGCATCCAACTCGAAGGCCAAGACCCGCGCAAAGTGGCCACAACCTACCTGCAAAGCAAGGGCTTCCTGAAATAAGCGCCGCAGTGATGGACGCGCGCCCCCAGCGCTGGAACTCGGTGCTGGCGCTGTGTATGGCGCTCGCATTGGGGGCCGCATGGGGCCTGCCCTTTGTGCGGGTCGCGCCGAACCGGCTGCTTTCAGGCGAGCCGGTTTTTTTATGGCAATGGCTACCCGACACAAGTGCATGGGTGGCTGCGGCCCTAGCGCTCGGGCTAGGCGTGTTGTGTCTTGCGCTTGTGCAAGCCCACCGCCGGGCCGTGCAGGCTGCAGTGGCGCTGGTGCTGTCGGCAGGCTTGGGTGCACTGTGGCTGGCGGCCGGCCACCACGCCAGTAGCGTCAGCCTAGCCAGCCAGGCAGGCAACCCGCTGGTCCGCACTTCGCTAGGTGCCGGTTTCTGGACACTGGCGGCACTGGCGTGGATGGCGGCACTCGACGCGGTCACCCGCTTGCAACTCAAGACCCTGCCACGCTTGCTGCTGCAAAGTGCCTTGTTCGCGCCCCTGTTGCTGTCCTTGAGTGCGGGGCAAGACTTGTCCATCGCCAAGGAATACTCCAACCACAGCGATGTGTTCGGCCCTGCCATCCTGCGCCATTTGCAGATCGTGATGCTGGCTATTGCGCCGGCCGTGGCCATCGGCGTGCCGCTGGCATGGCGCATGACCCGTGCGCCGCGCCTGCGCGAGACGCTGTTGCCGGTGCTGAATGTGATTCAAACCATCCCGTCCATCGCCCTGTTCGGCTTGTTGATGGCGCCTCTGGCGTGGCTGGCCGCCCAAGCCCCTGCGCTGGGCCGGCTGGGTATCAGCGGTGTGGGCCTGGCGCCTGCGGTGCTGGCGCTGCTGCTGTATGCGTTGCTGCCCATCGTGC
Organism: Comamonadaceae bacterium; assembly: GCA_027483085.1. Lineage (GTDB taxonomy): Bacteria > Pseudomonadota > Gammaproteobacteria > Burkholderiales > Burkholderiaceae_C > Allorhodoferax. The sequence goes on from JAIXVK010000418.1 coordinate 3,210, forward strand.
GCTCGGCGTTGGCCGGGCTGGAGCAGGTACCCGTAGCCACCGTGACCGCGGCGCGCGCCATGGGTATGACACCGCGGCAAGTGCTCTGGCATGTGGAGCTGCCGCTGGCCTTGCCGGTGCTGCTGATCGGGCTCCGCACCGCGGTCGTGCAAACCACGGGCCTGGCTGCAGTGACCGCACTGGTGGGTGCGGGTGGATTGGGCAGCATCATGTTTGACGGCTTGTTCAGCGCGGCCAACGAGCTGGTGATGCTGGGTGTGATTCCCATCGTGC
>JAIXVK010000544.1 GCA_027483085.1 Comamonadaceae bacterium
TAGTTGCCGTTGCTGCAGGGGTCGCCGCTGACGGTGCCGGTGTATTGGCAGAGGGTGCAATCGCCAAGGGCGTGGGCGCGGGTTGGGGTGCCACTATGGGTGTAGGTGCAGGCACCGGAGGTGTCGGTTGTTTGGTGGTGACTGTTTTGGTGGGTGTTTTGGGCTGTGGGGTGGCACGCGGTGCGGGTGGTGGCGATGCGGGGGTTACAAACTCCACCAGGATTTCGGCGGGCACCACCACCTCTACGACGCGCTTGAGCAAGCCACTCTGCACTGCCCACAAAACCGCCACGTGGAAGGCAACCACCGTCAGGACGATGCTGGTGTTACGACTGAAGGCAGGAAGTGCGCCAAAACGCGGAAGTGCAAAAGTAGACATAGGCAGTAAAAGCCATCAAGGGCTTTGAGCATGGCCAGCGGCCTCAGGTGTCGGCCCACATGCGCAGCATGTTGTGGTAGACGCCGGTGAGTGCCGTGGTTTCTTCCGAATCGCCGTGCCGGCGACGCATGGCCAGCAAGTTCATGTCGAGCTCGTACAACATGCGGCGTTGCTCGTCGCTGCGAACCAGGCTCTCAATCCAGAAAAAGCAGGCGATACGGTGCCCGCGGGTCACGGGTTTGACTTGGTGCAGGCTGGTGCCGGGGTAGAGCACCGCGTGACCCGCCGGCAGCTTGACGGTCTTTTCGCCGTAGGTGTCGGCGATCGTGAGTTCGCCGCCGTCATAGTCTTCAGGGTCATTGAGGAACACGGTGCAGGACACATCCGTTCGCAATCGCTGCCCGTTGCCGGGCATGTAGCGAATGGCGCCATCAATGTGGTTGCCGTAGAAGTTGCTGTCACCCCCGTACCGGTTGACACGGGGTGGAAATACTTTTTTGGGCAGTGCCGCAGAAAAGAAGGTGGTGTTGCGGTCCAGACCCCGCAGCACCAGTTCGCGGATGCTGCGGGCAATGTCACCCTCGTGGTCCAGTTGCTCGTTGTTTTTGACCTGCCTGGCCAACTCACCGGTGCCTTTGCGCCCATCCGTCCAAGGAGCCTCCTTCAACAGGTGCTGGGCATGGGCGACCTCGTCAGAGGTCAGCAGATCGGGCAGGTGCAAAAGCATGGCAGTGGTTGGCAGGTAAGGGCGCTGGCTTAGAACTTGAGGTTCAAAGTGGCTTGCAGATTCCGGCCGGGGCCGGGTGTGTAGAAGCTGGTGTACAGACCATCTGCGTACAACTTGTCCAGTGCGTTGGTCAGGTTGACTTTGAGCACTACTTTTTCGTTGAACTTGTACTCGCCCATCAAGTCGAGGGTGGCGTAGCCGGGTGCAAAGAAGCCGGGATTGCGGTTGGGTGACTGCTCGCTGCGGAAGTTCACGCCAGTGCCTGCACGGAATTGGGGGGTGAACTGATAAGTGGTCCACACCGTTCCGCTATGCACGGGGGTCAAGGAAGGTCGATCGCCGACACGGTCACCCGCTGTGTTCTGAGAGCAGGTTCCTGTAGCAGGGCACGGGGCTGCCGCATCCACCATGGCGTCGGGCATCCACATGTAGGAGCCGTAAATCTCCCACTTGGGGGTCAACATGCCCGAGGCGTCAATTTCAAGCCCGGTGGCATGGCGCTGACCGGACAGCACGGGCGTTGCTGCTGCATTGTCAGGGTCGGTGTTGCGTTCGTTGAACTTCACTGACTGGAAGATCGCCAGACGCGTGGTGTAGCGCTTGTCTGCGGAGTCCAATTTGGCACCGATTTCCACGTTTCGGCTTTGTTCCGGTTTCGCATTGGAGTTACCGGCGCTGTACGAATAGGTGTCACCCGAAGTGTTGAAAGATGTTCCCCAAGAAAAGTGGAACGAGCTCAGCTCAGTGGGCTGATACAGCACGCCAACCCGCTGACTCCAATTGGCAATATTCTGCTCAAAGGCCGCCGTTTTCACGCCAGCTGCGTCTTCTGTGATGTAGTTGCCGCGCATGCGGTCAAAGCGCAATCCACCCAGTACTTTCCAATGATCGGCCACTTGAACCAAGTCCATGGCGTACAGGCCGAGGTTATCTGCCTGGAACGCATTCTGGCGAGTCACGATTCGAGCCGATTCGTCTACTGAAGCTCCGTCGTTGGGGGTGCCTACGGTGGTGGCGGGGCGGGATACGCCGCCAGTGGCCCGGAAAACGTTTTTGTTCTCTTGGCCAAAATCCACGCCAGTGAACAACTCATGCTTCACGCCAAATGCCGAGAACTTCTTGGTGTAGTCCGTTTGCAGATAGACCGAGTTCAGGTCTTGGATCTTGTTTTGAGCGCCGCGGGTTAAAACGGTGGCATCAGTGAAGTTGTTGATGCCGGTGCCTGTGGCGTAGTTCCAGAGGGTGGCGCGCTGGTCGCGGGTGTAGACGCCACGGCGCACCGAGGTTTTCAGCTCGCTGTCGTCGTCAAAGCGGTGGGTGTGGCTAGCGGTTAGGTAATCTGCGGTCCCCTTGTTGTAGTCGCTGGCCATACCGTAATAGGTTTGGGGGGCGATAGCGCTGTTCAGGACCGAGCTCGTGGTTGCTGTTGCGGAAGTGGGCCTGATCCAGCGTACGCCGTAGTTGATCCCGTTGTCGTTGTCCAGAGACATGATTCCCACCGAGAACTCGTCCTTGGTGCCGATGCCCCAGCGGTAGTTGGCAGCGATACCGCGTTTGTCGATGCTGCTACCCGCGGCGTTGTTGTCCGCTTTGGTGACCATGGCATTGATACGCAGGCCCGAGTCTTCACCGGTTTGGATGTTGAAGTCGCCTGTCACCCGGCGGTAGTTGTACATGCCGACGGTAGTGCTGATTTCATGGTCGTCAATGGCGCGACCTTGCTTGCTGCTTTGGTTGACAGCGCCCCCGGTGGAGCCGCGGCCGAACAGCATGGATGCCGAGCCGCGCAGCAGTTCGATTTTGTCGCTATTGAAGGTGTCGCGGTCATAGAACGCGGGGTCGCGCATGCCGTCTACAAAAATATCGCCGGTTTGCGCCAGCGAGAAGCCGCGCAGGCGGATATCTTCTTCGCCACCCTCTGCGGCCAGGAATGTGACGCCAGCAGTGTTGTGCAGCACGTCTTTCAGGGTGTCGAGGTTACGGTCGTCGACCAGCTTTTCAGTCACTACGGTGATGGACTGGGGAATGTCGCGCAGCTCTTGTTTGCCTTTGCCGATCGATGTCGTAGTGGCACGCACGGAGTCTTTGCCCTGTGCCTCTTCGGCCTTTTCGGTGATCGTGACGGGTTTGAGTGTTTTGACAGCTTCCGTTCCGGTGTCTTGGGCTACCGCAGAAAAAGATCCTGCCAGCAGCATCGCGCCCAAGGGGAGCAAGGTCGCAGGGTTAGCCGCCAAAGGCGTCGGGGAAGGGAAGGGGCGAGTAGTGGGCATAGCGCTCTCAACGTTCAATGAAAAGAATTTGCTGGCTATGTCTCCCACCGGCAGTGCGGTCTTGGACGTGGCTTGCTAACGTGTCAACTAAACAAGAAGCATTCCTGTTTAGTTTTAAAAAAATGACCTACAGATGGCGGGTCATGGTGATGGTTTTCCAGGCACCGTGCACCATGGTGGCGTTGGCGTGGCAGCGCTCCACGACATCGCGTGCACAGTCTTCGCAGCGGCCGCACTGGGTGGCCACGCCCAGATCGATCTGGATGTCTTCAAAGCTCTTGCCTTCACTGGCGTGAAGGTGAATCTCTTTGTCGGATACGCGGTGACAGACACAAACAATCATGGGAGGTCCGGTGCTGTGGAAAAATTGAATTGTAAATGAGAAGTTGTCGCATTTGCATTTATAGTTCTTAAAAAATTTACTTTTGTTTACCATGCCCGCGCTAAAACTTCATTTGCCTCCTTCTCCCGACATTCTCCAATCCATGACACCGCAAGACTGGCAAGCGGTGACACAGGCCGAGCCGCTCGTAGCAGCCCGCTGGATGGAAGCCGCAGCCGTGCTTGGCAGTGCGGATGCACAAGCCATCGCCGGGCAATGGCTGCTCGATGGCCACGGACAAAGCCGGAATCCCGATGCCGCCAGAGCCAGTTTTTTGAAAGCGGCGCAGCAGGCACACCCTATGGGCATGAATATGGCCGGTCGTTGTTTTGAAAACGGTTGGGGGGGTGACGTGGACTACTTTGCAGCCGCCAACTGGTACCGCCAGGCAGCGCACGCGGGGCTGGATGCGGCCATGTACAACTACGCCAACCTGCTCGCAGCCGGCATGGGGGTTGCACAGGACGATGCCGCTGCGCTCGAGTGGTACCGCCACGCGGCGGCGCGCGGGCATGCCAAGTCCATGACCAA
>JAIXVK010000023.1 GCA_027483085.1 Comamonadaceae bacterium
GGGTCAACCGCCTGCCGTGTTGGGCGGGATGATCGGCTCGGCGCTGGTAGGAACGTTTTTGGGTATTTTGCTGGCTTACGCCTTCGCAGAGCCACTCGCAGGTCTCTTGGAGCAAAAGAACGAAGAGGCCGGCAAAGAACTTCAGTGCATCAAGACCGTATTGCTGGCAAGCATGCAGGGCTACAACCCTTCCACCGCTATCGAATTCGGCCGTAAAGTGCTGTACTCCACTGAGCGCCCGACCTTCGGCGAACTGGAAGCGCATGTCAAAAAGAAATAAAAGCAGGAGCTTCTGAGCATGGCCGGAGACGCCAAGAAACTCCAACCCATCATCATCAAACGGGTGAAGAAGGGCGGCCACGCCGCGCATGGTGGTGCCTGGAAGATTGCGTACGCCGACTTTGTGACGGCCATGATGGCTTTTTTCTTGTTGATGTGGCTGCTTGGCAGCACCACAGAGGGCGACAAGAAAGGCATTTCCGACTATTTCCAGTCGCCCCTCAAAGTAGCACTGCAAGGCGGTGCCGGCGCAGGTGCCAGCAACAGCATCATTACCGGCGGAGGCAACGACTTGACCCAATCCGCTGGACAGTCCAAACGGGGTGAGGGCACCGACTCCAAAGCCAAGAAGAGCGCAGGCGACCAGCGCAAAATTGAACGGGCAAAAAAAGACGCCCAAACCTTGGCCGCCGTAGCCGCGAAAATCGCCAGCAGCATATCGAGTAACCCGAAGATGGCGGAGTTCAGCTCGCAGATCAAGCTCGAGATCACACCGGACGGACTCCTGATCCAAATTGTGGACGACCAGCGCCGCCCCATGTTCGACATCGGCAGTTCAGCGGTAAAGCCCTACATGCGAGAGATCCTGAAGGAAATCGGGGTAACCTTGACTGATATCGACAACAAAATCAGCTTGGACGGCCATACCGATCAAACCCCTTACGGGAATGCAGCACGCGGGTACAGTAACTGGGAGCTTTCCGCTGACCGGGCCAATGCCAGTCGCCGCGAATTGATTGCGGCCGGGATGCCCGAAGACAAGTTAGCGAGAGTGGTGGGGATGGCCTCGAGTTTGTTGGCAGACCCGCAAAACCCCTTGAGTGCCGCAAACCGGCGCATTAGTATCTTGGTTATGACCAAAGAGGCCGAGGAACGGCTGTTGAGCGGAGCGGTGATCCCACTGGAAAATGAGCTGGAAACAGCCGAGCCCGTGGTGGAAAGCAAAAAAGCCAGTCCATGAAATCTCTAAAATTCAGTCATACTCGTTAAAATCAAAAATCGTACGGTCAAAGGTTATTTATGTCTAAAGAATTGCGCTTTCTCATCGTTGACGATTTCTCCACCATGCGACGGATCGTGCGTAACCTCTTGAAAGAAAGTGGCTACGCTGACGCCGATGAGGCGGAAGACGGTGTAGCGGCTCTACAAAAACTGCGTAACGCGACCTTTGACTTTGTGGTCAGCGATATCAACATGCCCAATATGAACGGGTTCCAGTTGCTCGCTGAAATCAAAAAAGACGAGAAACTGAAACATATTCCAGTTCTGATGGTGACGGCAGAAGCCCGTAAAGAAGACATTGTGCTCGCGGCCCAGCAAGGTGCGTCGGGGTACATCGTCAAGCCTTTCACGAAGGCGACGCTGGAGGACAAGGTCAACCACATTCTCACCAAGATGGGATTGAAATAATCATGTCGACCGAACCCACTCCCTCCACACCGACACTCAGCACGGTAGAAGTCCACCAGCAATTAGGCGCTTTGACGCGGCAGCTGCACGACTCGTTGAACGGGCTGGGGCTCGCTGACAAAGTGAAGGACTGGGCAGGCGAATTGCCTGATGCCAAAAGCCGTTTGTCCTACATCGCAAGATTAACGGGTCAAGCCGCTGAAAAAGTGCTCAACCAGGTAGACCAAGCCAAAGAACAGCATGACTTTATTGCGGCGGAAACACGCCGCATCGGCGAGCTCATCGTCAAAGATCCGGTGGCTGCGGTAGCCAAGGGTCACGTGATGAACTTCATCAACGATGTAGACCAAGCCAGCAAAAAGGTGGACGGACACCTTACCGAGATCATGATGGCGCAAGACTTTCACGACCTCACAGGTCAGGTGATTGCCAAAGTCGTCAATCTGGCAGCAACGATTGAAGAGCAGTTGGTGCTGTTGTTGCTACAAACTGCCCCGCCCGAAGCCGCAGCCAAAGCAGCACCACCTTCAGAATATGTGCCGGCACTTGCCGGGCCTGTGGTCGATGGTCAATCTAACCAGGAAGTCGTGACCGATCAGTCGCAAGTGGACGATTTGCTGGCAAGTCTCGGCTTCTAAACAGAGCGGATGAAGGGGCAGAAAGCCCCTCTTTTCACCCTTTAGTTTCAGAGGGTGCTCGCGACAATGGTGAGAACGAAAGAGTCTCACCACTATGGAACAAGGCAGTCAAGATCGCAATTTACCGGCCTCCGAAAGGAAGCTGAAAAAAGCACGTGACGACGGCCAGGTCAGTCGCTCGCAGGACCTGACCCACTTGGGTGTGCTCGGCGCAGGCGCATTAGCCGTTCTCTCCCTCTCCCCCATTTTGTTTGAGCAGCTCAAACTCAGCATGATCCAGCAGCTGAGTTTTGACGCGGACACGGTTCGGCGCACGGGAACCATGGTGCAACGCTTGGGTGATGCCAGCATCATTGGCACGGCCGGGTGTGTCGCATTCGCAGCGATTGTCATGACAGCTGCCATTTTGTCGGCCGTTGCCTCTGGCGGCTGGGTTCAGAGTCTGAAGCCCTTGATGCCCGATTTTTCGCGGCTTAACCCGCTTTCAGGCTTTGCCAATCTCTTTTCTAAAAAGAAGTTCGTCGACACCGCGAAGATGATGTTGATGACGGGCATTTTGTTCGACATCGCCGTGGGCTTTCTCAAATCCGGCATGCAA
>JAIXVK010000339.1 GCA_027483085.1 Comamonadaceae bacterium
GCCCCTGACACACGCCATGCTGGGCCGCCCAGTGCACTTTGTGGACGACGATGCCGAGCGCGACCAGCTGGCGCAGGAGACACTGGGCCGCGCCGCGACAGAGGCCGGCTTCACCCACATTGCCTACCAGCTCGAACCCATTGCCGCCGCGCTGGACTACGAGCAGCGCGTAGCCAAAGAGACCACCGCACTGGTGGTCGACATTGGCGGCGGCACCTCCGACTTCACGGTGATCCGCCTCAACCCCGAGCGCAGCGCGCAGGGCGACCGCACCGCAGACATTTTGGCCACCACCGGCGTGCACATTGGCGGCACCGACTTTGACCGCTTGCTGGACCTGAGCACCGTCATGCCCCACTTGGGCTACAAGCACGTAGGCACCGGCGGGCGCATTGTGCCCAGCAGCGTGTTTTTTGACCTGAGCACCTGGCACCTGATCCACCAGGCCTACACCCGCAAGTCCATGCACTTTGCCAAAGAGCTGTGGACCGACTACAGCGACCAGGCTCCGCACCGCCGCCTGATGGATGCGCTGGAAGAGCAGCACGGCCACCGCATGCTGGCTAGCGTGGAAGCCGCCAAGATTGCCTGCTCCATCAGCGGTGACAGCGCGGTGGTGAACCTCGACTTTCTGGACCGAAGCCTGGCCCCCACGGTGGACGCGGCGAACATGGAATCCGCCCTGCACGCATCGCTGGCGCAAGTGGTGCAGTGCGCCCAGGACTGCGTGAGCGCCGCCGGCCTGCAGGCCGTGGACGCGGTGTACCTGACCGGTGGTTCGTCCGCACTGCGCACGCTGATAGCAGCGCTGCGCGCGGCCATGCCCCAAGCCATGCTGGTGGAAGGCAACCGCTTTGGTGGCGTGGCCGCCGGGCTGGCGTGGGCGGGTGCGGTTCACCCGTATTGATTTGCTATTGATTTAGGAGCTGCTCGCGCATATTCCATGAGCGCGAGTGGCACTTTTCATCTAAAAACAAGCAGCACAGGCGGCGCGTGCTGCACGGTTGGTAGCTGCCAGTAATTCTTATGTACGGTATCGCACATACACCGGCCTGAAAAGCCGGTAGGGTCTGCGCGATCGGATTTGAATTACAAAGAGGTTTTACCCATGGATAGCCTCTGCCGGCCGGACGAAAACCGGCTACTCGCCACGCTCCCCCCCGAAGAAGTAAACCGCCTGCTCCCGAATCTGGAGTTGGTCACCTTGCACCTGGGGCAGGTCATGGCAGATGCCGGGCAAGCGCCCACGCACGCCTACTTTCCCACCACCGCCATTGTGTCGATGGTGTATGTCACGGAGAACGGCGACTCTGCCGAGATTGCCGTGATCGGGAACGATGGGGTCGTCGGTATCTCGCTGTTTCTGGGCGGGGACCGCACGCTGGGCTGCACCGTGGTCCACAACGCGGGGCAGGCCTACCGCTTGCCATCACGCCACCTCGCGGCGGAGTTTGAACGCCGCGCAGTGGTGATGCGGCTTTTGCTGCGCTACACCCAGGCGCTGGTCACCCAGATCACGCAAACCGCGGTGTGCAATCGGCACCACCATCTCGAGCAACAGCTGTGCCGCTGGCTGCTGCTCAGGCTAGAGCGCTCGGTGACCGACGAATTGACGGTGACCCACGAAATCATCTCCACCCTGCTGGGCGTGCGGCGTGAAGGCGTCAGCCACGAGGCGCACAAGTTACAGGTGTCGGGGCTGATCCGCTACCGGCGCGGCAAGTTGCGGGTGTTGGACCGCGAGGGCCTGATGCGCGTGGTGTGCGAGTGCTTTGGGGTGGTTCACAAGGAATACGAGCGCCTGCTCCCGGCTCCTGATGCGGGCCAGGGGCCCCGAGCGCATCACTCGCCCTGATGGCCGCAGGACGCGTCCGGCCAAGCTTCTCTTTCTCTTTCACTCTGTTTTGATAGGTCTCGTTATGGCACTGATCCATTTGATTTACACCAGCACCTTGGTGCAAGGCGGGCCGGAGGTGCTGGGCGACATTCTTCACACCGCGCAGCAGATCAACCAAATGCGCGGCATCACCGGCATGCTGCTGCACGCCAACGGCAGCGTCTTGCAAGTGCTGGAAGGCGAGGAGGCGGAGGTGAGCATCACCTTCCAATCCATCGAGCGGGATACCCGCCACCGGGATGTTTTCGTGTTGTCCCGGCAAGGCATTGCAGAGCGGCAATTCGGCGCGTGGACCATGGGCTTGCGCAACTTGACCGCGACAGAGCTCCAGGAGTCCCCCAGCGCGGGACAGGTGTTTGATGCCAACAAACACGAAATCGCCACCCGTGTGCAGCCCGGTGCTGCGTTGGCCCTGCTGGTTTTTTTTGCACAAGGGGTCGAGGTGCCTGATTGATACCGGCGCCCTCGGCGGTGGCTGGGGAACACCCTCACGGTACAAAGAATGCGCCCCGGGCGAAGTAGCCATCGTCCAGATCGTCGGATTCGCTATCGAGGATTGGGACATTGCGCCGTGGCCGGGGCCGCTTGGGCGGCGCCTCGTCGGGCGGGGTGTGCAACTCCGCAGCCGATGGCCCTTGCGGGCGGTTAAGAGGCGATGGGGTAGCGGGCGAGTCCATGCCTCATTGTGCGGAGGCGAACATCGGCGCACTGTGCGCTACAACACATACAGCTGCTTTTTTCACGAAGGCATTTCGCTACTTATTTGATAGCTACTAGCACTTATCAAATAAGCGCTAGAGTTCGCTTAGGGCAATATTCCCTGCGATGTAGGGCTGTGCGTTTAGTTCAGCGCCTCGCTAGGGCCGAAGAACTCAAAGTGGCGCCGCTCGGTAGGGAGTCCATGGTCCGCCAGCGCCCGGTTGATGCACTGCATAAACGGCTTGGGGCCGAGAAAGTAGGCATCGGCGTCTGCCGGCACCCATTGCTGGATATGCGCGAGGCTGGGGCGGCCGGAAGCAACGCCTTCGGTGGCACCCTCCTCATAGGCCAGGTGGAGCTTGAAGCGCGGGTACTTGCGCGCCCAGGCAGCGAGTGTTTCTTTGAACGCTTGCACCTCGGGGTTGCGTGCGTAGTGAATAAACACAACATCCCGCTCGCCTTGCTCCAAGGCCGTTTCTGCCATGGCGAGGGTGGGGGTGATGCCCACGCCGCCGCTGATCAGGGCCAGAGGTGCGGTGCCAGCCTCCAGCACAAACTCGCCAGCGGGTGGAAACACATCCAATACCACGCCTACCTCGACCTCGCTGTGCAGGTAGTGGGACACCACGCCCTTGGGCTCGCGCTTGACGCTGATGCGCAGGGTGCGGCCATCTGCCTTTTGCGAGAGTGAGTAGTTGCGACGCACTTCCTGGCCATTGATTTGCAACTTGAGGCCCAGGTACTGGCCGGGCTGGTAGTTCAGCACTGCGCCACCATCGACCGGTGCCAGCACAAAGGAGGTGATCTCGCTGCTTTCCACCTTCTTCTCGATCACCGCAAACTGACGCGCACCGCGCCAGCCGCCGGGCGCAGCGGCGCTTTGGGCGTATTGCGCACTCTCTGCGCCGATCAAGATGTTGGCGAGTTGCCAGTAGGCGGCGCCCCAAGCCTCGATCACCGCATCGGTGGCAATGGCTTCGCTCAGCACCTCGCGGATGGCGCGCAGCAAACAGGTGCCCACCATGGGGTAGTGCTCCGGCAGGATTTGCAGCGACACGTGCTTCTGGATGATTTGCGCGGGCAACTGGCCCAAAGCGCCCAGGTTGTCGATGTGGCGTGCGTACTTCAGCACCGCATTGGCCAGCGCGCGGGCTTGGGTACCTTGTTGCTGATGTGTCTGATTGAACAGGGCGCGGACTTCCGGGTACTCGCTCATCAAGACTTGGTAAAAGTGGGTGGTCAGCGCCTCGCCGCCCGTCTCCAGCAACGGGACGGTGGCTTTGATGATGGCGGTGTGTTCAGTGCTCAGCATGTGCTTTCTTTCTTGTGGATATTCAGGGTTGGTAGGGGCTGATCAATGGCGGCGCGGGTCGTGGTCATAGAACTCGATACAGACCTTGACGGTGCCCACCGGCTCCACAAAATGCGGGCTCAGCGGCGTCACATAGCCCGGCGTCTGCGCATCGAGAAGCTCGACCTTTCCGGAGTCCAGGTGGGTCAGCCGGAGGCTGCCTTCCTTCACGCGGATCACGCCCCACACGTCTTTGGCGGTGTTGTGCTCTTTCTGGAGCGCAGCGGGCAAGTTGTCTTGGGTGAAGTCCACCGTCACGCGGTAAGGGCCGGCCTCTGGGGGCGTCAGCTCTGTGGTGCTGGCGTGCCATGGGTAGGGCGAAGGGTTGCTTGCAGGGCTGGCACCGCCGAGCTCTGCGGCCAGGCTGTGGTTCACGTCGCGGTGGTGGGCTTCATCGGCGCGCACTGCCAGCACCACATCGCGCAAGGTGGCCGACGGGGGCAAGCCCCAGTACTGGCGGGCAATCGCCGGTGCCGGGATATTTGCAACCCGGCCCGCATCGATCTCGGCAAGGTAGAGCGTGTAGCTGACCACCGCCTCCTCCTCAAAGTAGCCCACCAAGCGGTGTGCGGTGCGGGGGCTGATGAGATACAGCAGCGAAAAGCCGAGGTAAAAAACCCACTGCACGGTCAGGATCACCACGCGTTCGAACAAAGTGGGTTGCGCCACTTCGATGAAGGTCATCAAGTGCATGCGCTCGTTCTCGGCCTCTTCCATCAAGGTGCGGATCCAACCTTTGTCGTTTTCCATCCGGCGCAGGCAACGCAGGTGGGTGAGCGTGGCGCCGACCATGCCGGGCACGGCGGCCACGGTTTCCAGAACGATGGCGCGGTGTCCGTAGCGCTTCGCAAAAAAGGTATCGGCACACCAGCGCAGCAACTTGGTCACCGCCAGTGCAAAGCGGTCGGAGGCAGCACCGGGCGCATGGTGAACAGACAGATCAATCGGGGGCGTAGAGAACGACATGGGGGCTCCGGGGTGAATGTGGGTTTTGTGGATTGCGGCTGCAGGGCGCTTAGCGCTCAACACCTAGTGGGCGGTGTTGGAATGAAATAAGGCAAATTGCAAGCTGGTGGCGATCTGGCTCGCCTTGTGGACAAACAGCTTGGCGTGCTCTGGCGCAAACAGCGCGTGGGTGGTCTGCGTCCACAGCTCCAGCCAGCGGGTGAACATGGCGGGGGTGAGCACGTCCAGATGCTTGGCATGCATTTGCACCGGCTTGCCGTGGTAACGGCCGGACGACAGCATCACGGACGACCAAAAGGCGCTCATGTGGCCGAGGTGCTCTGCCCAGTGCCCTTCGGGTATTGCGCGGGCAAACACCGGGCCCAGCGACTCGTCTTCCCGAACGCGGGCATAAAAAGTCGCAATCAAGGTCGAAATGCCGGCCTCATCCAGGGCGAAAGGTGGGTGTGTTTCAGCAATAAGCATCACAAGTCTCGTTAAATGATGTATCTTGGATGCCAGTTTATCGAGGAATCAATAAACATGCAAATGAAATACCTATTTAATTGGAGGCTTCCGTGCGCCTAACCCAGTTCTCTGACTTTGCCGTCCGCGTCATGCTCTACCTCGCTGCCCACACAGAGCGGCTGTGTTCCGTAGGGGAGATCGCGGGTGCCTATGAAATCTCTGACAACCACTTGATGAAGGTGGTCAGCAAGCTCGCGGCCGAGGGCTATATCGAATCCGTCCGGGGCCGCAACGGTGGCATCCGGCTGGGCCGCCCCGCCACCGAGATCAACATTGGCAAACTCATTCGCTACACCGAGGGGCACATCGACCTGGTGGGCTGTGCGCAATGCAAACTCAACGGGGTTTGCAACCTACCGGGCCCGCTGGATCTGGCGCTCGCCGCGTTCTTCGGCGTGCTGGAACGCTACTCGTTGGCCGACGTTCTGGGCACACAAGACGGCATGCGCATGCTGCGGCAACTGTCCTCGCTATCGCGCGCGGAGGCCCTGACGCCGGTGGACCCGACGACGCCGGGTTGAGCTTGCTTTGGGTGCGAAGAAGCAGCTTTGATCCACTATTGATTTAGTAGCTGCTAGCGCATATTTCACCTGCGCTAGCAGCACTTTTTACCTATAAGCAGGCTTGTCAAAGAGCACGCCGCAGCTTGCTCACCAGCCGTTCAAAGCGTGCACTCGGCAGCGCTAACAAAGCATCACGCGCAACCCAGCGTACGCCCTGCACTTCTTCCCACTGCGGGCTCAAAGGCGCAGTGGCATCGCCTCGGAACAGGTACAAAAAGTCGTGGTGCGCATGCGCGCCCTCGCCTTTGGCGGGGTTGGCGGGAATCGCGTGGCTGTCCATGTCGATCAGCGGCGGATCGAGGGCTTGGTCCTGAGCTCCGCACACTTGAACGCCCGTCTCTTCCTCCACCTCCCGCGCCGCAGAAACGTCCAGCCGGTCCAGCCCTTCGTGGTGGCCGCCGGGTTGTAGCCAGCGGTTCAGGGTGCGGTGGTGGATGAGCAGTACCTTGTCGGCAGCCCTGTCATAAACCAAGCCGCTGGTGGTGATGTGGCCTTGCATGTTGGTCCGTGAAAATGGGTCTACGGACGGATCGGCCAATTGATCAGCGATGGCTTGCAGGCTGGTGGCCTCTGCGGGAAAGCCGGCAAAGTACTTTTGCAGTTCAGCTTGCGCGTAGGCCCGGAGTTCGGCCAGGGTGGCAAAGGCTTTATGCCGCATGGGGGTCCCCCAAAGCCGCTTGCAACATTTCAATAAACACCCGCGTCTTGGGTGGCATGAGCTTGCGACCGGGGAA
>JAIXVK010000008.1 GCA_027483085.1 Comamonadaceae bacterium
ACAGAGCGGCCATTTTCTTGGCGAGTTCTTCGTTGTTCTTTTTCTCGCCCTTGTTGACGCGGCAGTTTTCCAGCATCACCAGCTGGCCGGGCGCAACCGTCACGCCGTCGGTCCAATTGGCCAAGACCGGAATCTCGCGGCCCATCAGCTCGCCCATGCGCTTGGCCACGGGGGCCAAAGAGTCTTCGGGCTTGAACTCGCCCTCAGTGGGGCGCCCCAAGTGGCTGGTCACCATCACGGCGGCTCCGGCATTCAGCGCCATCTCGATGCACGGAATGCTGGCGCGGATGCGGGTGTCTTCGGTGATGTGACCGGCATCGTCTTGAGGCACATTCAAATCGGCACGGATGAAAACACGTTTGCCGGCCACCTGGCCTTGGGCGACCAGATCAGAAAAGCGGATCACTTGCATGAAAAAACCTCGGGATAGTTAATTGAAAAACCGGTTCGGCAGCCGCGCAGCGCTGTCACTGCGCGCATTGTAGAAGCGCACTACCAGTGTGCGGGTTCCCTACCGGGTACGGTGCAGCGCTTACCAGCCCCAGCCGATATGCAGCGGCAGATACACCGCCATGCCGGACATGATGGTGCCCAGCACGGCTTGGCCCCGGCCACGCCGCCAGAAAAAATACGCCAAACCCGCGGCAACCGCATACAGGCGCGCGTCTTTGAGCGTGTGAATCATCTGGCCCTGAACCATCACAATCTCCGGCACGATCACGGCTGCCAATGCGGCGATGGGCGCATATTGCAAGCCACGCTGCGCCCATGCAGGCATTTCCCAGTGCCTGTCGAAGATGAAAAAGAAAGAGCGCGCGACCACGGTTACGCACGCCAGCCCCACGATCGTCAGCAGGGTCCAGACATCGGTGCTTTCAAAGAGACTCATCCCGCAGCCTCCTCCGGCTTAAGGAGTGCGAGCCGTGACTCCAGCAACAGGCAAACCGCCACCGCAGCAGCAATCGCCACCAGAATATTGAGTTTGAGGGGCAAAGCGAAAGCCGCCACCGCAGCAGAACCGGCAACGCCGGCCGACACCCAACGCATGCGGCTGCTGGCTAACGAGGCCAACATGCCAACCAGTGCCAAGATGCCCGCAAACCCCAAGCCCCACGCCGTGGGAACAAAATTGGCCAGCACCACCCCGATCACGCTGCTACTCACCCAGCTGGCCCAATTGATACCGCCGTTGCCCGCCAGATAGGCCATTTGGGCGCGCCGGGCAGCTTCCCCTTCGCCCGGCTGCGGGTAGCGCTGGGTGAACAGCACATAGGTCAAATCGGCAGACAAGTAGCCGGTGACGAGTCGCTGCCAGCGGGGCAGGTGCATCAGGTACGGCCGCAAATGCGCACTGAACACTACGAAACGCAAATTCACACAGAAGCCGGTCGCCAAGATCACCCAGACCGGCGCACCGGCTTGAATGAGCGGCATGGCCGCGAGTTGCGAGCTGCCGGCAAACACGGTGAGCGCCATCAGCAAGGCTTCAGTGACGCTCAATCCGGACTTCACCATGGCCACGCCCGTCATCAGGCCCCACGCGGCGATGCCGGGGGCCACGCCGGCCATGTCGCGAAAGCCTTTGCGAAACTCAGGGTGGCGGTAGTTTTCCCGCAGAAAAAACATGGATGAGCCAGCCCTTACAGCGGCGGCACATCGAAGCGCTGGCCGACCTGCAAGGGCATGCCGCGCAAAAAGTCAGCCACCGGGAGGCGCTTGCCCCCGGGGCGCTGCAACTCCGTCAACAGCACTACAGAATTCATAGCAGCTACCGCAATACCCTCGGGCGCCACAGCAACAATTTGCCCAGAAGGAGCCGCTGTTTCCGTCGCATGGGCTTGCGCAGCCCACACCTTGATCACCTCACCATCCAACACGGTGCTCGCACCGGGAAATGGGTTGAAGGCCCGAATGCGCCGCACGATGGCAGCAGCGTCGTCGGCCCACCGGATAGGCGCTTCGTCTTTGTCGATTTTGTGGGCGTAAGTCACACCTTCAGCAGGCTGGACCACCGGCTGCAAAACGCCCTGCGCAGCATCGGCCAAGGCTTGCACCACCATGCGCGCGCCTAGCGCGGCCACCTTGTCATGCAAGGTCGAGGTGGTGTCGCTATCGGCAATCGGGAGCGCCTCTTTGAGCAACATGTCGCCGGTATCCAGGCCCACATCCATTTGCATGATGGTGACGCCGGTTTGGGTATCGCCGGACTCGATCGCCCGGTGGATAGGCGCAGCCCCCCGCCAACGCGGGAGCAAGGAGCCGTGGATATTCAGGCAGCCATAGCGGGGCCGGCCATCGGCCTGGGGAGTGCCCATGTCGTCGAGCACCCACTGGGGCAATATCAGCCCATAGGCAGCCACCACCATGACATCTGCTTGCGCGTCGGCAATCGCCGTGCGGGCCAGACCGGCATCGTCCGGATACTTGCCGTCCAAGCGCAAGCTGCGTGGTTGGGCGACAGGGATGTGGTGTTCCACCGCATATTGCTTGACCGCCGAGGCCTGCAACTTCATCCCCCGACCCGCAGGCCGGTCGGGCTGACTCAATACCAACGCGATGGTGTGGCCGGCTGCATGGAGCTCTGCCAGAGCGATGCGGGCGAATTCAGGGGTGCCTGCAAATATGACCCGTAGCGGCTTGAACGCTGCCGGCACTTAGCGCGTTTCCTCGCGCTTGGCCTTGAGCATCTTGGTTTTGATCCGGTTGCGCTTGAGCGGCGACAGGTACTCGACGAACACTTTGCCCATCAAGTGATCCATTTCGTGCTGGATGCAAACTGCCAGCAAACCATCCGCCTCGATCACCCGGCTTTTGCCGTCTGCATCCAAGGCCTTGCAGTGGACCGCGTTAAACCGCGTCACACCATCGTAAATGCCCGGCACGGAGAGGCAGCCCTCTTCATTCAGGTGGGTTTCCGGGCTGGTCCAGACCAGTTCGGGATTGATCAGCACCATGGGTTGGTCGCGGTCTTCCGACACATCAATCACGATGACACGTTCATGGACATCGATCTGGCTGGCAGCCAGGCCGATGCCACTGGCGTCGTACATGGTG
>JAIXVK010000293.1 GCA_027483085.1 Comamonadaceae bacterium
AACTGCAGCGGGCAAGCCTGTTCAATCTGCAGAGATCGTGGCTAAGCGCATCGAGGGCGGTGTTCAGAAGTACCTGAAAGAGGTTTCTTTGTTCAACCAGCCTTTCGTGAAAAACGACAAGCAAACTGTGGAACAGATGTTGAAGTCCATCAATACAACCGTGAAGGGTTTCACGCTGTACGTAGTGGGCGAAGGCATTGAAAAGAAGGTCGATGACTTTGCTGCAGAAGTTGCAGCGCAAGTTGCGGCTGCCAAGCAGTCCGCTTAATTCCACAACACGAATCGTCCACCGAACGGGAGTCATCTATGAGTCAATCCAAACCTGCTTACAAGAGAATTTTGCTTAAGCTGTCAGGCGAGGCCTTGATGGGTGACGACCAGTTCGGTATCAACCGCGACACCATCGTCCGCATGGTGGATGAGATTGCGGAAGTGACGCGCTTGGGTGTTGAAGTGGCCGTTGTGATTGGCGGGGGTAATATTTTCCGTGGGGTAGCTGGTGGTTCGGTCGGCATGGACCGCGCAACAGCCGACTACATGGGGATGCTTGCTACAGTGATGAATGCACTGGCTTTGGGCGACACCATGAACAAAGCGGGTTTGACGGCTCGCGTGATGTCTGCGATCGGGATCGAGCAAGTTGTTGAACCTTACGTTCGTCCAAAGGCTCTGCAATACCTCGAAGAGGGTAAGGTCGTCATTTTTGCTGCCGGTACAGGTAATCCTTTCTTCACAACTGATACTGCAGCTGCGTTGCGCGGCGCGGAAATCGGAGCTGAAATGGTCTTGAAGGCGACGAAAGTGGATGGTGTTTACACCGCGGATCCGAAAAAGGATCCGGCTGCAACGCGCTATTCCAAAATCACCTTTAACGACGCGATGACCCAAAATCTGGGGATCATGGATGCTGCAGCGTTTGCCCTGTGCCGTGATCAAAAACTGCCAATTAAAGTCTTCTCAATCTTCAAGCATGGCGCGCTTAAACGTGTTGTGATGGGCGAAGACGAAGGCACCTTGGTGCACGTTTGAGCATTGGGTTGTAGATAGATACTGAGCGAGGAAAAAATGTCCGTTGCTGAAATCAAGAAAACGCTAGATACCAAGATGGAGCAGTCCATCGCAGCTTTGAAAAACAACTTGACGAAAATTCGCACCGGCCGTGCGAATCCTGCGTTGTTGGATACGGTCCATGTGGACTACTATGGCTCCATGGTGCCCCTGAGCCAGGTTGCCAACTTGTCTCTCATCGATGCGCGGACTATCAGCGTGCAGCCTTGGGAAAAGAACATGGCCCAGAAGATCGAGAAGGCGATTCGTGACAGCGATCTCGGTTTGAATCCTTCCAGTTTGGGCGAGTTAATTCGTGTTCCATTGCCGGCAATGACAGAAGAGCGACGCAAGGAACTCACGAAGGTCGTGCGCGGAGAAGGTGAGGCGAGCAAGGTCGCCATTCGTAATTTGCGCCGTGACGCCAACGAAGCGGTGAAAAAGCTAGTGAAAGACAAACTCGCTTCCGAAGATGATCAAAAGCGTTGTGAAGCTGATGTCCAAAAAGTGACAGACAAGCACATCACGGAAGTTGACCGTTTGGTAGCGTCCAAAGAGCAAGATTTAATGGCCGTTTAAGGCCTTGCAGATGTCATCATCCGGAAATCCATCTGGACTCCATGTCGCCATCGTGATGGATGGAAACGGCAGGTGGGCATCGAAGCGTTTTTTGCCGCGTTTAGCAGGTCACAAGCAAGGGGTAGAGGCGTTGAAGCGCACAGTCCGGGCTTGTCCATCACGAGGCATCGCGGCACTGACAGTGTTTGCGTTTTCCTCAGAGAACTGGAGTCGACCCGCTGATGAGGTTTCCGGCTTGATGGACATTCTCGTCGGTGCGCTCACCCGCGAGGTCGCTCAGCTGAGTGCAGAGGGCGTTCGAATCCGTTTTGTTGGAAGTCGCGCTGGTCTCTCTGAGAAGGTTCAGCACGGCTTGAGCCAAGCGGAATTGGACACCTCAGGCAACACCTCACTGGACCTCAACATTTGCTTCAACTACGGCGGGCGATGGGATATCGTGCAAGCGGCGAATGCCTTGGTTGCCCGTGGTGCCGCAATTACGGAGCAAACTATGGGCGAGGCCATGGCATTGGCTCCGTCAACTGACCCGGACTTGCTTATTCGGACCGGCGGTGAATTCAGGATTAGTAATTTCTTGTTGTGGCAGTCCGCCTACTCCGAGCTCATCTTCAGCCCGAAGTTATGGCCTGATTATGCGGAAGCGGATTTGGACGCCGCGCTGGAGGAGTTTGCCTCTAGAGAGCGTCGCTTCGGCAAAACCTCGGCTCAGATTGCGTAGTCTCTAAGCCTCTCTTACCAGGGTACCTATGTTGCGCCTACGCATTTTTACGGCAGTAGCGTTACTTGCTGTGCTTCTTCCTGCGGTTTTTTATCCTCATCCCGCAGCGTTTGCCGTGGTCGCAGGTGTCCTGATGGCCTGTGGGGCATGGGAATGGTTTCGGTTGAACCAATCTTCTGATTCGGGGGCTCTTGCAGCGGGCGTCGCCTGTGCTGCGGTTTGTTTCCTATTCTGGTTCTTTCCATTGCCGGCAAAGGCCATGAGCGTTATTTGGTCGTTCTCGGCGCTTGCATGGGTGGTCGGTGGTGGTATTTTGTTGAAGGCGGGTGTTCCTGCGTGGTCCTTGATTCCATCGGCATTGCGTCAGCTGTTGGGTTTCGTGCTTTTGTGTTTTGCATGGCTGGCTGTCGTCAAAGCCAGGGCTCTTGGCATCAACTTCTTATTTTCTGCAATGGCTCTCGTTTGGGTCGCTGACATTGCAGCGTACTTCGCGGGCCGCAGATTTGGTGGACGTTTCTTTTCCGATAAGTTGGCACCAAGTATCAGTCCCGGGAAAACGCGCGAAGGTGCTATCGGTGGCTTGATTGGCGTGGTGCTCCTAGCCTTCGGCTGGTGCATGGCTGACCAGCATTTCTTGATGGACTCCAAAAGCATCTTCTCGATATTGGCCGAGCGTCATTGGCTGTTTATGCTGCTGGGCGCCATTTTCTTGGGGTTGATGAGTATCTGTGGTGACTTGTTGGAGTCGCTGGTCAAGCGTTCTGCAGGTGCCAAAGACAGCAGTCACCTTTTGCCTGGCCATGGAGGAGTTCTGGACAGAGTCGACGCACTTTTACCAGTCATTCCAATTGCCATGCTTTTGCAAGCGTTTTAGTTCGGGGCTTCCATGCAACAGGTTTCAGTTTTGGGGTCGACCGGTTCGATTGGTGTCAACACATTGGACGTTTTGCGCAGACACACTGACAGGTTTCAGGTTTTTGCGTTAACAGCATCCACGCGCGTAGACCAGATGGTGGAGCAGTGTCTGGAATTCCGGCCGCGCTACGCTGTGATGGTGGATTCCTTGAGTGCCACTACTTTGCAGTCACGCTTAAGGGCTGAGGGCATGAGCACGGAGGTGTTATCGGGCGCCCATGCTTTGAGTGAAGTGGCATCTCACCCAGACGTTCACATAGTCATGGCCGCCATTGTGGGGGCGGCAGGACTAGAGTCTTGTATTGCTGCTGCGCTTGCTGGTAAGCGGCTGTTGTTAGCTAACAAAGAGGCCTTGGTAGTAGGCGGCAACGTCTTTATGTCAGCGGTGGAGCGAGGTGGCGCCACATTACTACCGATTGATAGCGAACACTCCGCGATTTTCCAGTCCTTGCCGGCTGACAAAAGCCTCTGGAAAGCGTCGGTGGACAAACTCAT
>JAIXVK010000301.1 GCA_027483085.1 Comamonadaceae bacterium
AGCTCGAGTATGCGCCATCCACGCTGCTCGGCCAGTGCGCGCAAGCGCGGATCGGGGTTGGTGGCCACGGCCACATCGGCCTTTTCCATCAGCGGCACGTCGTTGATGGAGTCTGAATAAAAGGTGGTGTGCACCGTGTCCCAGCCCCAACCGCGGTCCGCCAGCCACTGGTTCACCCGTGTGACCTTGCCTTCGCGGAAAGACGGCACACCGGCAATTTCGCCCGTGTACCAACCGGTGCCGCCGGGGGCATCATCTTTCACAAGATCGACTGCGATCAACTCTTCGACGCCAAACGCAGTGGCAATCGGACGTGTGACGAAGGCATTGGTGGCGGTGACGATGATGACGGTATCGCCAGCGGCCTGATGGTCCTGCACCAGCTTCAAAGCCTGAGGTTGAATAGCTTTTTGGATGATAGCGCTCATGAAATCTGCGTGAGCAGCTATCGATTTGATAGCACCTTGGCGGATCACCGCTGCAGTGGCAAACCGGATGTACGCGTGAATATCCAGCGTGCCGGCCTTGTAGTGCTCGTAAAACTCCTGGTTCTTCTGCTTGAAGACTTCGGCATCGGTCCATCCCAAAGCGGTGGTGAACTCGCCCCAGGCGTAGTCAGAGTCCAGCGGAATCAGGGTGTGGTCGAGGTCGAACAGGGCAATCTTTTTCACGGTCATGTGTTTTCCAGCATGGATTTGATCAACGGAATGGTGATGGCGCGCTGGGTCTGCAAGGCGTAGCCATCCATCAGGTCGAGGAGCTCCATCAGGCTGCCGAGATCGCGGCTGAAGCGGTTGAGCATGAAGTCCATCACCTCATCACTCAAAAACACGCCGCGGGCATCTGCCGCTTGGCGCAAGACACTGCGACGCTCGGACTCGCTCAAGAGCTGCAAGCTAAAGATGTGCCCCCAACCCAGCCGGGTGCGCAAGTCGTCACGCAACTTGAGATCGATGGGGGCAAACTCGCCCGCCGCCAGCACTGGCTTGTGGTGGGTATGGGCGTTCACGAACCAGTTAAACGCAGTGTGCTGCTGCTCCGCGGTGAACAGGTGCACGTCATCCAGCACCACCGCAGCCCAGCGCTCATCGAAATCAGCAGGCTCGTCGTTGGCGCCCAACCAGCCCACGCGCGCACCCTGCTCGCGCAACCCTTCGCGGGCAGCCTTGAGCAGGTGCGTTTTGCCACTGCCCTCCGGCCCCCAGATGTACGTGGGCACCGGCGAGCGGGTCAAAGAGTGGCTCTCGTCACCGATCAACAACTCCAGGTGTCGGAGGGCGGCCTCATTGGGGCCGGCAAAAAAGTTGGCCACTGTAGGGCCAGTGGACAAACCGATATCCAACGCAATCTGTTTCATACGAAGGGGTCACCCCAGATACAAACGGCTGCCGAGGTAGCCCGAGCGCGCGCGGCGTATCGCCACCAGCAGCACCGCGCTGGCAGGCAAGGCCACCAGTACCCCGACAAAACCGAATAGCTGGCCGAACGCCAGCAAGGCAAAGATCACAGCCAGAGGGTGCAGGCCGATGCGCTCGCCCACCAGGCGCGGCGTCAGCACAAAACTCTCAATCACCTGACCCAAGCCATAGACCACCGCGACCATCACCAAGGGGTAGCCGATACCATGCGCGCCCGAAAACTCCAGCAGGCCTGCGAACAAAGCCAGCACCAACCCGACCCCGAAACCCAGATAAGGCACAAAAATCGCCAGCCCGGTAAACACCCCGATCGGCAAAGCCAAGTCCAAGCCGAACATGGCCAAGCCCAAGCTGTAGGCGAGGGCCAAAATGACCATCACCAGCAACTGGCCACGCAGGTACTGCCCCAGCACCTCATCTGCCTCACGCAAGAAACTATCGGTCGGGGCCCGTAGGCGTGGCGGCACCAATTGCCGCAACTGCCCCATGAAACGGGCCCAGTCCATGAGCAGGTAAAACAAGGCCACGGGAATCAGAATGGCGTTACCAATCAGGGCAAACGCCACACTCCCGCCCAACTTGACCGAAGCCAGCACCGAGCCAAAGGCATCTTCCACGTTGGCGTTGAGGTACTTCATGACAAAGTTCTTGATGCTGCCCACATCCAGGTTGAGCTTGATACCCCATTGGGCAAACAGTGGCTTCAGCGCCTCATTCAAACTGTCGAGCAGCACCGGAAACTGCTCCCGCAGCAGCGGCATTTCTTTGGCAAGAATCGGAACAATCAGCAACAGCACACTCAGCACCACAATCAAAAACAAGACCTCCACCAGCACCACCGCCACGACGCGGGGGATGCGGCCCAGGCCGATGTCATCGATCCAATTGACCACCGGCGTGAGCGCATAGGCCAGTACCGCCGCCACGGCAAATGGCGCCAACACAGGCGCCAACAGCCATAAAACGAGGACGGCAAATACTGCAATGGCGACCCATGCAGCGAAACTTTTTTGGGTGGGGGTGAGGGGCATGAGAGAAAGAGAAGGGGCAAACCCTTAAAATCTAGGCAAATTCTATCGGGGTCTGCCTCCGCTTCACCCCAAACGTTACCTCCCATGACCCAATCTTCTGCCTCCACTCCCCTTTCTTACAAAGACGCCGGTGTCGATATCGTTGCCGGTGACGCCTTGGTCGAACGCATCAAGCCCTTGGCCAAGAAAACCATGCGCGAAGGCGTGTTGGCCGGTATCGGCGGTTTCGGGGCCTTGTTTGAAGTGCCCAAGCGCTACAAAGAACCCGTGCTGGTGAGCGGCACCGACGGCGTGGGCACCAAGCTCAAGCTGGCCTTTGAGTGGAACATGCACGACACCGTGGGCATTGACCTGGTCGGCATGAGTGTGAACGACGTGCTGGTGCAAGGCGCCGAGCCCCTGTTCTTCCTGGACTACTTTGCCTGCGGCAAGCTGGATGTAGACACCGCCGCCGCGGTGGTCGGCGGTATTGCCAAAGGGTGCGAGTTGAGCGGCTGCGCCCTCATCGGTGGTGAAACCGCCGAAATGCCCGGCATGTACCCTGCTGGCGAATACGACCTGGCAGGTTTTTGTGTGGGCGCGGTAGAAAAATCCAAAATCTTGACCGGCGCTGACGTCAAGCCCGGCGACGTGGTGTTGGGCTTGGCATCTGCCGGCGTGCACTCGAATGGTTTCAGCCTGGTCCGCAAATGCATCGAGCGTGCAGAGGCTGCCGGCACTGTGCCCGCCACCTTGGACGGCAAACCTTTCAAGCAAGCCATCATGGAGCCCACCCGCCTGTACGTGAAAAACGTGCTCGCTGCGCTGGCAGCCCACCCGATCAAGGCTCTGGCCCACATCACCGGTGGCGGCTTGCTGGAAAACATTCCCCGTGTGTTGCCTGAAGGCACCGCAGCCCATTTGGTCAAGGGCAGCTGGCCGCAGACCGAGCTGTTTGCCTGGCTGCAACAGACCGCGGGCATTGACGACATCGAGATGAACCGCACCTTCAACAACGGCATCGGCATGGTCGTGGTGGTGGACGCTGCCAATGCAGAAGCCACAGCTGCGACATTGCGCGCCAGCGGCGAAACCGTCTACACCGTGGGCACGATTGCCGCCCAAGGTGACGGTGCGCAAGTGGTGGTTCGCTAAGACTCATGCCCCACCCGCCGGGCAAGCGCTTGCCCGGCGCTTAGATGCCGGTTTGGATACGCAGAATTTTGACCTGATCCACAATCTGCTCGGTATCCACCATGTGACTGGCATGCTCCAGGTAGAGCTCCAAGTCAGACAGCGCCTGCCGTGAGTTGCCCAGCTCGGCATGCACCAAACCGCGATCGCGGTACTCGGGCCATGACTCTGGCAACAGCACCACCAAGCGCTCCTGCACCGCCAACAAGCGCGGCCAGTCCTGCTGGGAACGATAAATCTCTTTCAAGTTGCGCAGCATGCGCGCCAGAATTTCGCGGGGCGATGCGGCTTGCAGATACAGCCCGAGGGGCGCTTCGAAATCGTCCACCAAGCCGCTGCGGCGGCGAAATGGCTCCAGCATTTCAGACAGCTCTTCTTTGCTGAGGGAGCGCCCTGACATCGGGTCAATGACCGCCTGCCCCATCGGCAGATTCACCTTGACCATGAAATGCCCGGGGAAACTGACCCCTTGGGCATCCAACTTCAAGCCTTGGGCCAACTCCATCCAGAGCACGGCCAGCGAAATCGGGATGCCGCGCCGCGTGCGCAGCAGCTGTGACACAAAACTGTTGTCCGGGTCGTAATAGTTATTGACGTTGCCGGCGAAGCCAAGGTCTGTGAAGAAAAATTGGTTCAGCACCCGCACCCGCTGCAGGGCGGACGCGTCGTCGGCGAGGCGACGTTGCAGACGGGCCACCAGCTGATCCACTTCAGCCATGCTGGCTTGCAGATCGAGCTCCGGGTATTCGTCCTGCCCCAGGCTGAGTGCGGCTTCAAACAGCGCCAAGTCCTGGTCACTGCCGACCAAACTGGCGAAATACTCCAGCGCGGAGGGGACTGTCAGATCCAACTTCATGCTCATCCTCCCGGTTTAGCGCCTCAAGAAGTGGCGCACATTCAAACCCGCCGCCCACAAGGCTCCAAAATATACCGCGGCAGAGCCTGCCATCAAAAGGATCAGCCAACCGATGCGCAACCAGGGCTGGGCGCGCATGGCCACCCAATCCACCAGACCGGCGGCCCAGAGAAGGTAAACCACCAAGACCGCGGAAGATGCCACCACCTGAAGCAAAAAGCGCCCCCATCCCGACGAAGGCTGAAAACTGCCGCGGCGCAGCAAGCCGATCAAGAGCCATGTGGCATTGATCAGGGCACCCAGGCTGATCGACAGAGACAGACCTGCGTGTTGAAACATAGGCACCAACGCCAAGTTCATCAACTGGGTAGCAATCAACACCACCACCGCAATCTTGACCGGCGTTTTGATGTCCTGGCTGGCGTAATAGCCCGGGGCCAGCACTTTGATGGCAACGATCCCTACCAAACCCGCACCCCAGCCCATCAGAGCCCAGGTGGTTTGCTGCACGTCAAGCGCCGTAAATGCACCGTAGTGGTACAGCACAGCTACCAAGGGTTTAGAGAACGTCAACAAGCCCACCGCACAGGGCACTGCCAGCAAGACCACAATGCGCAGCCCCCAATCCAGCAAGGCGGAGTAGCCGGCACCATCATCTCTGGCGCGCGCACCGGCCAGCTGCGGCATCAGCACCACCCCCAAGGCCACACCCAGCATGGCGGTGGGAAACTCCATCAAGCGGTCCGCATAGGTCAGCCAGCTCACGCTGCCGGTCGGCAAGTGCGAAGCGATCTGGGTGTTGATCAACAGCGATATCTGGGCCACGCTCACACCCAGCAAGGCCGGCAACATCAACTTGCCGATTCGCCGCGTCTCAGGGTCGGCGCAGGCTTCCCGCAAGATGGCCCACTGCAGGCTGAATCGCGGCAACATGCCCAAACGGCTCAGGGCCGGTATTTGCACCAAGAGTTGCAGCAGCCCGCCGACCATCACCCCGACTGCCATGGCGTATATCGGCTCAATACCCTGCCCTTTGAACCATGGCACCAGCAACCAGGCGGCCCCGATCATGCTCAGGTTCAAGAGAACGGGCGTAGCAGCCGGCACCGCAAAGCGTTTCCAAGTATTCAATATGCCGGACGACAGGGCCACCATCGACATAAAGCCGATGTATGGAAACATGAAGCGGGTCATGAACACGGCCGCCTCGTAGCCCGCCGGGTCTTTCTGCAAGCCACTCGCCATGGCCCAAACTAGCAGTGGCGAAGCGATCACCCCCACGACACAGGTTAGCACCAAGGCACAGGCCAGCAAGGTGGCCACCCGATCCACCAGCAGCTTGGTCGCCACGTCCCCATTTTTGGCTTTGCTGGCGGCCAAGACCGGCACAAAGGCCTGGCTGAAGGCGCCTTCGGCAAACAAACGGCGAAACAGATTAGGGATGCGGAAAGCGACGTTGAAAGCGTCGGTCATTGCGCTGGCGCCAAACGCAGCCGCCACCAACAGCTCGCGGGCCAGGCCGGTGACCCGGGAGGCCAATGTCCACAGGGACACGGTAGATACAGATTTGATAAGACTCACAGGGCAAGTGTAGCGGCGCGCGCAGAGTGGGGAATCGATGACACCATTCCAGACAGCCCCATTTCGTGTTTGAATCAGCAGTCTCGAGCCATATCGTTGGATACTTTATGAAAACAAGTCTGCGCCACTCATTCAGGCCCGCGCGTGCAGCCACCATGCCACCGGGTAAAAGCTGCGTCTTGATCGTGGAAGACCAGAGAGCCCTCTCTGAAATGCTCACCAGCATGGTCAAAAAGGCGTGGCAATGCACGGTTCTCACCGCCTACTCCCTCGCGGAGGCCAACGCCCTCCTGGAACAGCACGGCCACGAAATATTCGCCGCAGTCTGCGATGCCAACCTGCCCGACGCTCCCTATGGGGAAGTCTTTGAGCTGATCGCTGCCAAACACATCCCTGCCATTGCCCTGACCGGCACGATCACCAAAGACATCCGCAACATGATGACGCAAGGTCTGATCGTCGACTATGTGCTGAAAAAGGGGCTGCCCTCCTTTGAATACGCGGTGCAATGGCTAAGCCGCCTGATCCGGAACGCAGGTCTCAAAGTTCTGGTGGCCGACGACTCCCCCTCTTCACTCGAAGTTATTCGCCGCATGCTGTCCATGCAGGGCCTGAATGTGCAGATAGCGCATAACGGGCGCGAAGCCTTGGCGGTGCTTGCAGCACAGCCCGACATCAAGCTGGCCCTGATCGACTACAACATGCCG